>JBEKAD010000499.1:0-4688 GCA_050018435.1 Terriglobia bacterium | reverse complement strand
GGCCCCTACTCCCTGATCGGCGAAAACGTCGAACTGGGCGACGGCACAGAAGTAATGTCTCATGTGGTGATCGACGGCCGCACCCGGATCGGCAAGAACAACCGCATCTTTCCATTTACCTCGATTGGGCTCGCGCCCCAGGATTTGAAGTACCGCGGCGAACCTACCACTGTCGAAATCGGCGATGACAATTCCATTCGAGAATTCGTAACCATTCACCGCGGCACGTCGGAAGGCGAGGGGATCACCCGCATCGGCAGCCACAACCTGATAATGGCCTATGTCCACATTGCCCATGACTGCAAATTGGGGGACTACGTCATCATGGCCAACGGCGCCTCGCTGGCAGGGCACGTGGGGATTCAGGATCACGCCACGGTGGGAGCCTTTACCATGATTCATCAGTTCTGCCGGATTGGAGCGTACAGCTTCCTGGGCAGCGCAACTTTGGTGAATCAGGATATCCTCCCCTACTCCAAAACCTCAGCGCCGCGGCCCGTGGAGGTGTATGGCACGAACCGGATCGGTCTGGAACGCCGGGGGATGGCAAAGGAAGACCTGAAGGACTTGGAAGCCGCGTTTCGCTTGCTGACGCGCTCGAAGCTGAATACCACGCAGGCGCTGGAGGCGATTGAAGCCAAGGGATTCCAGTCTCCCCACGTCAAGGCCCTGGTGGAGTTCATCCGCGCTTCCAAGCGAGGAGTGGCAAAGTGAAGAGATCGAGCCATCGAGCCATCGGGTCATCGGGCCATTGAGCCATTGAAGCTGTCCGTTGTCCGTGGTCAGTTGTCCGTTGCCCGTTGTCTATTTCGGCATTCTCCCGATCTCGCAAAATGACTTGCAACGGACAACGGACCAAGGACAACGGACAGCCCTTAAATGACCCGATGGCCAGATGACCCGATGAATCAATCTTCTATCTCGCACAATCGCTACGCCATCATTGCCGGCAATGGGCGTTTTCCTTTTCTCGTGTTGGACGCTGCCCACGACCAGGGGTTGGAACCACTGGTGGTGGCCATCAAGGAAGAGGCCGCGCCGGAGCTGGCCGAGAAGGCTCGCGAAATCCATTGGCTCAGTTTGGGGGAAGCGGCCAAGTGTCTTGACCTGCTGGTGGCGGAAAAGGTCAGCAAGGTGGTGCTGGCAGGGCAAGTGAAGCATGCGCAACTGTTCAGCGCCATCAAGCCGGACGGCGTCATGAGCCGCATGTTGCAAGGGCTTTCGCGGAAGAACACCGACGTGCTGATTGGCGCTTTCGTGCGCATGATCGAAGGGCGGGGGATGCGCGTGGTGGATTCCACGCTCTTTCTGAAACCGCTGCTGCCGGAAGTCGGTACGCTCACGCGGCGCGCTCCCGACGCGGACGAGGCGGCGGATATCGCCTATGGCCGCGAAATCGCCACGAAGATTGCGGGGTTGGACCTCGGCCAGACCATCGTGGTGGCAGACCGCGCCTGCGTGGCCGTGGAGGCTATGGAGGGCACTGACGCCGCCATCCAGCGCGCCGCCAGCCTGAGTAACGGACGGCGGCTGGTGGTCGTCAAAGTAAGTAAGCCCGATCAGGATATGCGCTTCGATGTTCCGGTGGTGGGGAGAAAGACCATCCAGGTCATGCAACAGTCGAACGCCACCGTGCTTGCGGTGGATGCGGGCAAGACCCTGCTTTTCGACCGGCAGAACCTGATCGCGGACGCCAACGAGGCGGGAATCGCCATCGTGGGGATGTGAAGGAAGGTGTCAGGTGCTAGGGGCTGGGGGAATTATGAATTCGGAATTATGAATTATGAAATGCAGCCAACACCTGGAATTCATAACTCATAATTCATAATTTTGAATTTCCCCCAGCCCCTGACACCTGGAACCTGGAACCTGACACCTGGAACCTGGAACCTAGAGGCGAACATTGAGCGAGAGGATTCCGGTCGCCGTGCTGGGTGTAGGCGAGCATGGCAAGAAGCACGCGCGTGAGTTAAAGCAGGTTCGGGGGGCGGAACTGGCGGGTGTTTACGACTTGCGTCCAGAGCGCGCGCAGGAAATTGCCGCCGAACTCAACGTGCGTGCCTTCCCCAGCCTGGACGAAGCGCTGGGCGCCGTCCGTGCGGTGAGCGTGGTGATCCCCACCACCGATCACGCCGCCATGGCGCGCCAGGCGTTCGCTCGCGGTGTGGATGTGCTGCTGGAAAAGCCCGTCACCCGGACCGTGCAGGAGGCTACCGAGCTTATTGAGCTGGCCGAACGCGGCGGGCGCATCCTCCAGGTCGGCCACCTGGAGCGCTTCAACCCCGGGGTGGTGGCGGCCCGGACCGCAACCACGCGCCCAATGTTCTTTGAAATCCATCGCCTGGGCGTCTTCAGCCCGCGCAGCCTCGATGTGGATGTGGTGTTTGATCTGATGATACACGATCTTGATCTCGTCCTCTGGATGGTGGATTCTCCCTGGCGCGATGTGCGCGCGGTGGGGCTGCCTGTGCTTTCCGACAAGGTGGACATCGCCAACGCCCGCGTGGAATTCCAAAACGGCGCGGTGGCCAACCTGACGGCCAGCCGGGTGAGCACAGAGAGGGTCCGCAAGTTCCGGTACTTCCAGCCCAACGAGTATTTTTCCATTGATTTCACGCGCCGTGATGCGACACTCATTCGGGTGGATCGCGCGGGGCCGACGCCGCGGATTGCGTTCCAGAAATTGACCACAACACCGCAAGAACCCCTGCGGGCGGAGTTGGAGGCTTTCGTGGAATCGGTTCGGACAAGAAGTCGCCCCTTGGTCGGCGGCAGGGAGGGAAAGCAAGCTTTGGCATTAGCCGAAGATGTCATGAATTGCATCGAACAACATGCAGCCCTCGTCAACGTCCCGATGGGACGCTCGGTGGGGCAAAGTGGTGAGTCTTAGTATCTAATCAACATCCGGCGGAAAGAGAAATGTCTGGCGTGGAAAACATTTGATGAGTACGGAAACCCCAATCGATGTCTGGCGTGCAAGACATTCGACGAGTGCGGAACCCCCGATCAACCTACTCTTGGAACTCGACCCGGAGTTGGCGCGTTGGCGCCGGCGGGCGTTGTTCCTGACCTCAGTGTTCCTGCATGTCTTTCTGATCCTATTGATCCTTTTTGCTCCGGATATCCTCCGTCGCGGCCAACTGATGATGGGAATTCCCGTAACCCCGCGGTCGAGCCAGCAAATCACCACCTTATTTCTCCCCCCAGATCTGTTGAAGTCGCTGCGCCAGCCGCCTCCGGAAGCGCGGCCTTCCGACAAGAATCGCCGCGCCGATGGGCGCTCGCCCACGATTGATCCGAATGGCCTGCACATGCCTTATTCGCGCGGCAACACGCCTGAGCCCGAGATCGCTCATGGGGCGCCACCTTCGCCGCCAGCGGCCGCTCCCACACCTCCCCCGGGCGGCCCCCCACAGCCGCAACCGGCTCCCCCCGCTCCCAAACCGGAGCCCCACACTGACTCCGGCTTGCGCCTGGACGACGTCACTCCCCAAGGCGAGGGCGGCGCGGGCAAATTCCGTATGCCGTCGATGACCCCGGGGCAGGCCATCCAGCAGTCGCTGCAAGCCGCCGCAAGGGGCGGATATCACCCCGAAAGCGGGGCAGGGGGCGGGGGCGATTCGAACATGGAGTTCAACAACCTGCACCCGAACTTCTCCACTGAAGCGCCCACCATCCTGTCGGACACGCGGGGAGTGGACTTCGGCCCGTACCTCGCCCGCATCGTCTACATCGTCCGGCGCAACTGGATTTCAGTGATTCCGGAATCCGCGCGCCTGGGCGAGAAAGGACGCGTGGGCATAGTGTTCGAAATCCTCAAAGATGGCTCGGTGCCGCAGTTGCGCCTGGTGGCTTCCTCGGGTTCTGATCCCCTTGATCGCGCCGCTGTGACCAGCATCCATGCCTCAATTCCTTTTCCCCCCTTGCCCCAGGAGTTTACTGGCAATCACTTGGTCCTCCAGTTCATCTTCCTTTACAACCTCGCGCTCCAGTAGCGCCACGTTTGCCACCCTCGATTTGCGACCGGCCGCAGGACTGAATTGCGCAACCAGATCGCCAGCCCGCATTTCACACCATGCTTGGAAGCTCTTGGGAACTACGGGAAGGGCGGGGCTTCAGCCCCGCCCTTCCAACCCCGTGGTAAGAAATCCGGGCCAGCGGCAAGGCGCGGACGCTTTTTGCGTTCTGCCTGCTGACCTTCGGCGTGAGCTTCAGGGGACGGCGGGGAGCAGCAGCGTGAAGGTTGAGCCTTTACCCAACTGGCTTTCGACGCTGACGGTACCGTTCATCCGCTCGATGATGTGTTTGACGATGGAGAGTCCCAGGCCGGTGCCGCCCACTTCGCGCGAGCGGGCTTTATCAACGCGATAGAAGCGCTCGAAGATGCGCGGCAGGTCGTCGTGGGGAATTCCGATGCCGGTATCGGTGAGGGTGATCCTGACGCGGCCGTCGCCGGTGTGCGTGACTTCCATCAACACCTCACCGGAGGGCCGGTTAAACTTGACGGCGTTATCGAGCAGATTGACCAGCGCCTGCTCAATTTGCAGTCGGTCTCCGAGCACCTGCGCGTCCTCCATACGCCCGCAGGCCAAGGAGACGCCGCGCAGCCGCGCTTCTGCCTCCAGGGTGCGCACGGCTGACTCCACGGCCCCACGCACCGAACCGGGCTCCGGTTCGGGCCGCGCCTT
>JBEKAD010000498.1:0-7744 GCA_050018435.1 Terriglobia bacterium | reverse complement strand
ATCCGACGGTGCGCGAATCCTTCTGGCGCGCCTTCGGGGTTCTGGTTTCGCTTTCGGCACTCATGCTGGGTTTCGTCTGGGCCTGCGTGGATAGCGACGGCCTGACCTGGCATGATCGCATGTCGGGAACGGTCATTGCGGAGGGGCGCAACGCCGCTGATCTCGCCGGCCTGAACGCGGAAACCTAGCGCGCACGCTTCGTCGCACGGTTTCGTCGCAGCCTCACGGGACGACTTCTCCATGGGAAAAGGAAGGTTCGTCAATCAGAAGCTCGGCAAGTACGTCAGCCGCAAATTCGATTTGCTGAAGTCAGAACTTGCCGGGCGGACCAACCGCAAGTCGTTATCCCGCGCACTGCATCCGTCTTTCCCTAAGAAGGGAATCTCCCGGGAAAAGCCGTAACGAGTGACCCGTGGAGGGCGTGCTCGTCGCTCGACCCTCCTGGCTAGGGGCTCCTTCCGTCTCAGGGAAAACACTCGCTACGAGACGATGAACAGGGGAACGGCGGGCCTTTGAAGATGGCCGCAATAAAAGAACCTTTGTGCGATCTCGCCCAATGCTTATCCGAAATGCCAGGATCCAGCGGGCGGAGGCCGCCGCCAAGCCCCGAGCTTCACGCCAAGCGCCGATGAGTAAGGGGCTGGTTCTGCCAAGGGAAAAATTTCGTTTCAGAGCCAAGTCGTTTGGTTTCCCCCAGTTGTTCGGTCCCGGAAGCCAGCGGAATAATCTCCCGCGCGAGAAGCTTCCTCTCTCATTTGTGCATCAAAGAAGATGGCGTGTTATACTTCTAAGAAGCAGGGCAGCGTAAGCCCCCGGTGAAGGAGCTATCCCCGCATGACAAATCGTATTCGAGCCACACTGATTTCTCTATCCCTCGTACTAATGTCCTACGTTGTCGTGGGAGGGTTGCTGGGGAAGAGCGACACTTCCTCCGAGAAAACTTATCGCGACCTGGGTGTTTACAGTGAAGTCCTGAATCGCATCAAGCAGGAGTACGTGACTGAACCCGATCTGAAAAAGGTCACGGACGGGGCTATCCGGGGGCTGCTCGAGTCGCTGGATCCATACAGCACGTATCTGACTCCCGAGCAGTATCAGGATTACTTGCAACACCCGGACCCAGGACCGGCGGATGTGGGGATCTTCATTTCCAAGCGCATGGGATATGCCACGGTGGTTGCGGTTCTTCCGGGAAGCCCCGCGGAAAAAGCCGGCGTCAAGCTCGGCGACCTGATTGACGAAATCGAGGGGGCGCCTACCCGCCAATTTTCGGTCTTGCAGCTTGAGCGCATGATAGCGGGACAACCCGATTCGACCGTGAAGCTCACCCTGGTTCGTGAGGGGCGCGTTGACCCCCAGAGCACTACGATCACACGCGCCATTCTGAATTACCCACCTGTTATCACAAAAATGGTGGAGGACGGAACCGGCTACATGCGCGTGGCGACCTTCAACAAAGGGAAGGCTCGCGAGATTGCGGCCAAGATCAAGCAGCTCGAATCGCAAGGCGCTCATAAAATCATTCTGGACTTGCGCAACTGCGCCGGCGGCGATGTGCAGGAGGCGGTCGATACCGTCAGCCTGTTCCTGGATAAGGGTCTGGTTACCTACCTTGCAGGACAGCGCTTTCCCCGCCAGGACGTGGAAGTTCATCCGACCGGTTCGGTGTGCAAATTGCCCTTGGCGGTGCTCATCAATCAGTCCACCGCCGGTCCGGCGGAGTTGGTGGCCTCTGCGACGCTGGGCAACAAACGCGGCGAGGTGGTGGGCGTGCGGAGCTTTGGCGTTGGCGTCTATCAGAAGCCCATCCCGGTCGGCGATGGCTCGGCCCTGCTTCTTGCCGTGGCCAAGTATTATGGGCTGGATGGCAAGGCCATCAACGAAAACGGTGTGACCCCCAGTGTGGTCCAGCCTGCCACTGGGGAGGCTGACAATGCGGATGAAGATAAGCAGCCGGAAGGGCCTGAGCAATTCGGCGGCAAAGATGACTTGCAACTTCGCAAAGCCATCGAGATTCTGGGCCAATCCGCAACGCCGGCCAAGGCCGCTTGATCAGTGCAAGGGAAACACGAACCTCGAAATACGAAATTCGAAAATCGAAACTCAAAGTCCCAAGATCGATTGGCGGCTCACGAGTTTCGAATTGCGAGTTTCGACTTTCGAGTTTCGACTTTCGAGTTTCGGTTGTCTCTTGTCCGGCGTCTCTCACTCCTTCTGTTGCTGATCCTTGCCGCCAACGCCTGCAATTGGTTTCATCCCCAACCCCTGAGTGAATCAGACCGCCGCGAGCTGGCAGTACGATTCAAGAACGTGGTGACGGACGCCGGGGGCGCCCAGATTTGGATCAAACCTCCAACCAAGTTGCACCATGGGCAAAGCCCCGCCGACATGTCCTTGCAAGTGCTCGCCACTCCGGCGGCTTACCATGCCGTGCTGTCTCGCGTGCAGCAAGAGTCGGACAAGGACAAACTGGATTTAGGGACCTCGGCGGCAAACGCCGGAGGCGGATGGCAGGCGGTCAACCTCAATGTCATGCAACGCGGGCAGCGCATTATCCAAATTCATCTGCGGGAAGTGCCTCGGCTGCTGCGCGCCGCCATCGTGATCGACGACATGGGCCGCGACCTGGCGGCTGCGCACAAGCTCCTGGCGCTCGATTACCCCCTCACCTTTTCGGTGTTGCCTTACCTGCGTTACACCCAGACAACCGCTCAGGAAGTTCACCGCAGCGGGCATGAGGTAATGTTGCACCTCCCGATGGAACCGGAGCCAAGCGCGCACACGTCCCCCGGCGAAGGGGCCGTTCTCGTCGGCATGAACGCGGCGGAGGTGCAGCGGGTAGTCCTGAATGATCTGGCTTCCGTTCCCTACGTGGCCGGTGTGAACAACCACATGGGATCGCGCGCCACCAAGGATGCAGCCCTGATGGCCGACGTCATGAAAATTCTGGCAGACCACCAGCTTTATTTCATCGACAGCCGCACTACGGCCGCAAGTATGGCGCTGGAAGCGGCGCGACGCCAGCGCCTGCCGGCATTTTATCGAGCCGTGTTTCTGGATGACACGGAAACGGTCCCCTACACGCTGGGGCAGTTGCGCGAATTCCGCCACCGGGTGGAGCAACAAGGTGTGGCGCTGGCCATCGGGCACCCGCACGCCACGACCATTGCCGCGCTGGCGAAATTCCTGCCGGAGTTGGAACGTGCTGACATTGAGCTGGTCGCGCCTTCCCAAATCGTCTGTCTACCCGAACTCGCGCGCCTGCACCCACCCGGCAGCACGAAATGACGCTCCTGGGGTTTGGAAGGGCGGGGCTTTACAGGTTGCGGAAGAACCCGTCCGCGCTACCCTTCTCAGGATGACAGCAGTGGAGTGCTTTTCGGCAACCCCTTTAGCCCAGCCCATCCATAAGCCCCCTAAGGAGGCACGGCTCCTCACTTTTACCTTTTGCCTTTTGCCCTTTGCCTTTTGACTTTCTTCTGTGGCTGTTCCTATTGACTGCCCCCCATGATCTTCTTCCAGCGCGCCCAAGCTTCCATGCGGGCCTGGCGATTAGCTTCGCTCGAGTCCGGAGCTTCCCCGGCGCGCATGAAACCGTGGCCGGCGCCTTCGTAGATGACCGGCTCGAAAGTTTTTCCTGCCGCTTTCATTTGCTCGCGAGTATCGGGAAGCGTCGCTCCGATGCGGGCGTCGTTGCCCGCGTAGAAACCATACACGGGGGCGGTGATGCCCGCCATGGCTTCCTTCAATGGCGGCGGCCCGTAGAAGACAAAGGCGGCGGCAAGGTCCGCGCGATGAGTCGCAAAGCGGAAGCTCTGGCCCCCGCCCCAGCAGAAACCGGCTACGAACAGCTTGCCGTTGGAGGCCGGAATCTTGCGGGCATAATCCGCGACGGCGTTGAGGTCCGCGGTGACCTGGTCAGGATTAAGATGACTCACGGCCTCAACCGCCGGACTACTCATACCTCCACCCGCTGGGAAGGCGCTACTCCGGCCACCGTTCGGTCCCATGCCCGAAAGAAGGTCAGGGGCTAACGCGATGTAGCCGGCTTCCGCCACTTGGTCAGCCAGATCCTGCACCCAATCCGTCATCCCGAAAATCTCATGAATGATGAGCACCACAGGTGTCTTGTCCTTTGCCTCGGGGTAGACGACGAAGGTCTCCACCGCGCGCCCATCGTGCTTTACGGTGACCCACTCACGATGTCGTGGGGACTTTTCCACCCGCACGCGCGCCCAGTCCTGGGCCAAAACGGGTGATGCGCTCACCAGAAGAAGGAACAACACCATAATGGATCGCATATCTACCTCCTGATTGTCGTTGTCTTGGGGCCCTGTTTCGACCCGAATTACCATCTCGGGTGAAGACGATGAGATCATACACGCGATGCCCGAACACTCGCAAGGCCTGCGCGCGGCATGGACGGGTATTCCGGCATAAGCCCGGCGCAACCCATGCGCCGTTGCAGGTTAACCATTGCCCGTTCGCCCAAGTCGTCGCCAAGCTTCGGCCACAGGAACGCACTAGCCCACACATCTAAGCACATCAGGCCTTTTCCGCCGCCTGCCACCGGCCGGGGCGGTCTCTTCTAGCGGTCATTTTGACAGGATTTTTCTTTGCTTTCAAGATGTTCCCATCTTTGGGCGTTTGTGAGGTGCGTGGACATAAAGTCGCCATGCAATCTGTGGGCGGTGAGGCTAGAAAGATGTGGCATCATCAATCCCTTCTTGCTCCGCGTGCGGGGTAGTGGGTCAATTCGATGTAGAGGCGGCTTTACGCCGCCATTGGGCGAGGTAAACTCGCCGCTACAATATCAAATTGACCCACGACCCGCGTGCGCGGCGACGTGGCGAAGAATCGAGTCCGGAATTCCGCGGGCGTCCTACCCTTGCCGATCACGGCCAGAGCCTCCCCGGAGTGAAACGAAGGGAAGGCCGTGCTCCGTTAGTCACCCAGACTCTCCCCGCGCCGGGCGTGCTGACCTGCCGGCCCACGGCATGGCTGGACCGGCGTCGATCCTCACCCACCAACTATAGCCTATCCTGGTCGCAGTTGTCAAGAAAAATTATTGACGGTTATGCCACGGGTCCCCTGGCGATCCGCTAACGGTCTCGGGTTCTGGTGAGAAATCCGGGCCAGCCGTTCGCGGTAGCGTCCTCCTGGAAACAAGAGCCTAAACAACATCACGGGTGGCGCCGACATCGCATTTTACGTCGGCGACCGTTAAGAGGCCAGAACAGGCCACGGATAGGGCGCGGCGACAGAGATGTTGCCCGTGTTCGTGGGGCGCCCCGATGCATCGGGGCGCCAGCCGGCGGGTAGTGCGTAGATCAATCGCACTGCCGCTCAGTCGTCATGGTATGATTTACGAAGAATGAGTCTCGAGTTTGAATGGGATCCGAAGAAAGCCGATGCGAGCCGTGCCCAATACGGGATTGATTTTGAAGAAGCGCTGACCGTCTCTCGAGACCCACTCGCTCGCATTTTCGACGATGAAGAGCACTCGGAAGATGAGCGGCGCGAGATCATTATTGGACACTCTGTGAAACAGCGTATGATTTTGGTTTGCTTCACTCTCCACGAAGGAAGAATTCGATTGATCAATGCACGCAAAGCCACCCGCTTGGAGCGTAAAGACTATGAGGAAAATATCCGCCCATAAGAAGCAACAGCCCTTGCGCGGCACGATGCGAAAAGAGTACCGCTTCGATTACCGCCGAGCCAAGCCGAATCGCTTTGCCGAAAAGATGTCGGAGGGAGTTGTAGTCGTTATCCTCGAACCGGACGTTGCCGCAGTATTCAAGTCGTCAGAAGCTGTCAATTCCCTCTTGCGTTCCGTAATCGCTGCAATGCCGGAGTCCAAACAGCAATTCGGCTAACCTGCGGCTTTCCACGGGCAGTGGCTTGCTAGCCGTGGGTGCCACCGTTAAGAAGCCAGAACAGGCCACGGATTGGACGCGGTGACAGAGATGTTGCACGTGTTCGTGGGGCGCCCCGATGCATCGGGGCGCCACCCGCGCTCCAGGAATGGGACCAAGGGCGCAGGCGTCGGGAAAGCGCAGTGCGCGCCTACTTGACGGTGATGGATAGAAACCCGGAAGCGGTGGAAAAAGCCCTCATGAACAAGTCGTGAGATGCCAAAGGCATCAGGCATGAGAAAAACCTACGGCCAGGACTGCGCTGACCGTTGATACTCGTTTCAAACACCTCCCTCACGTTCAAGAATGCGTTTAACATCGCGCTTGCCATGCAGAATGCGAATGACGCGGAGAGTGTCTTCGTCCAGAAGGTAATAAATCCGGATGGCCTCAAATCCCGCAACCGCCCACGTGCGAAGAGTTTGAAGCTGGGGATTGCTGGAACGACAGCGGGGGCCCACCAAGGGGTGCTGCTGCAACGATTGAACAGTTTGCCGGACAGCCGTGCGGAAGCGAACGGCCACGTCGGGAAGATTCAGGGTCACGAGATAATAGCGAAACTGGCGCACCACATCGTCGCGGGCGGCTTGCCGATACGAAACCTTCACGAACGCGAGCCCGTTTTATGCTCGGACAGGAGGGCGTTCGTTTGCGCGTTCACCGAACCCCAAAATTCGTCTTCCGCAAGTTCCTTCGATGCCAGACCTTCTGCAAGCAGAGCGTCCAGTTCCTCCTGTGTCCCCGCAAAATCCGGCACGGTGCGCTGTTCGACGGCAGCCAAGCCTGCATCCACGACTTCCTCAACAGACTCGTAGGCACCCCGGTCCATGACGGCGTGAACCCGCCGCTCTTGTTCTGGTGTGAGATGAATTGTCATGCCGTCCCGCCTCTCGTGTTCGCCAACCGCCGCTTCCGGTTGAAAATCGTAGCCGGTCATGAACCCGGCGGCACTCGTCGGGCCGCGCTCTTTTCGCGGAAGTGGGCAATAACCTCGTCACCGGAAATGGGCTTCACCCTGGCGTTTTTCAGGTCGTCATAACGGCTGTTGAGCATTTCGCGTGTCTGCACAAGTTCGGCAACGTATCCGGCCATGGCGTCCTCAAGTAGCTTGTCGGGCGCACGTCCGGTCTCGATGACCAACTGGTCAATCTTGGCTTGCAGGTCCGGACTGAAATGTACTTCCATCGCCTTCATGTTACGAAAAAATGTCGCTTGTAGCAAGTTGGCGTACTCCGCACGAGAGAGCAACGCAGCCCTCCGCTTTTGACTGGACGATTTTGGATTAGCGATTCGAGGTCGCCGCCGTTCGTGAATCCAAAATCCAAAATCAAATGCTCAGAGCGCCCTGAGAAGCCTTGCAGATATATATCTCCGCCTTCAGCCCCAGGGCGTCCTGATACCCGCGGCGGACGGCCTCGGCAAAAGCCTCAGCGGCTTCCTGGCGGACCAGGTTAACCGTGCAGCCGCCAAAACCGGCGCCCGTCATGCGGGCGCCCAGCACTCCAGGTTGTTTCCACGCCAGCTCGACGAGAACATCCAGTTCCTTGGAGCTGACCTCGTAATCATCCCGCAGGCTTACGTGTGAAGCGTTCATGAGTTGCCCAAAGCGTTCGAGGTCACCGGACTCCAGAACCTTGACGGCCTCCAAAACCCGATGGTTCTCCGTGACAATGTGGTGGGCTCGGCGAAACAGAATCCCACTGAGGACTGAACGCGCCGCCTCAAGGTCTGCGGGTTCCACGTCGCGCAGCGACTTTACCGCCCGGCCAGTGGAAGCAATCTGTGCCACCGCCTGCCGGCACTGCTTCAGACGAACCTCGTATTCC
>JBEKAD010000497.1:0-4705 GCA_050018435.1 Terriglobia bacterium | reverse complement strand
CTCTTGCCGCCCGTGAAGCCTTTGCCATTCCGCCTTGCAGGCCCGTTCTCCAGTGGCGGCCTGAATTTCGGACTTACGCCTGTCTAACATCACCAATTCCTCGATTTCCTGATCAACTGTGGACATTATTCACCTCCTTTCGATTTGGTAAACCTTGGTAGATATTCGTAGACTTTTCTAATTACCCTAGCAAGAAAAATTTGGAAAAGTCAAGAGAGAAAATCTACTAAAGAGTACCAAAAATCTCAAAATCCTGCCATCCGTCAAACCTTATCAGAATCGTCAGTGCAAGGAAGGCGCTAGGGAGGAATGTGGCCCACGGCGGAAGCCGTGGGAGCGTGCGGGGCATAGCGGCGCGTGAGCGGGTGGCGTCACCTGCTGAAAGCTAAGAATTCGAGAGATAGCGGGCAGGGTTGGTGATTAATCCAAAATCCAAAATCTAAAATCCAAAATCTTAATTCACCGCAGCGGAAGCCGGCTTGGAGGCATCCTCTTGCAAGTGGAAGATGGTGCGGACGACGTCGATGAATTCCGAGCGGTCCGGCCGCAGGGCCGCCTGCTTGAGTTCGGTGAAGGGGGTGTGGAGAATTTTGTTCACCAGCCCTTGCGTCAGGGCTTCGAGCGCGCGTTCCTGTTCCGGTGTGAGCTCGCCGAACATCCGCCGCATGCGCTTCATTTCCGCCTGGCGAATCTCCTCGACGCGCCGCCGTAAAGAAACGATGGTGGGCACGATGTTGAGCTGCTCCTGGCGCTCGCGGAACAGTTCGATCTCCTCGGCCAGGATCTGATCGGCCGCTTCCAGGGCCTTTTGCCGTTCGCGCAGGTTGTGGTGGGCCACTTCTTCCAGTCCGTCGATGTTGACGAGCGTGCAGCCGGCCACTTCGCGCACCGCCGGGTCCACATCGCGGGGCACAGCGATATCAATCAGGAAAATCGGGCGGCCCTGGCGCTCCGGCATCAGGCGCTCCATGTCGTTGCGGGTAATGATGAAGTGTGGGCAGCCGGTGGAGCTGATGACAATGTCGGCGTCGCGCATGGCTTGCCAAATCTCGCTGAAGTGAATCGCCAGGCCGCGCAACTCCTGCGCCAGGGCGATCGCCTGTGCGTGGGTGCGATTGCTCACCAGCACGGTGGCGGCGCCTTTTGAAACCAGGTGGCGCGCCGCCAGTTCGCCCATCTGCCCGGCGCCGATAATCATCACCGTCTTGTCCTGCAAGCCGCCGAAGGCTTGCTCCGCCAACTCGACAGCGGCGGAGCTCACGGAGACCGGAGCTTCCGCCACGTGCGTTTCCGTCCGCACGCGCTTGGCGGTGTTGAACACGCGATGGAAAACCGACTCCAGCGCGTTCCCGCACGTCTCCGCTTCCTTGGCCAGAAAATACGCTTGCTTGACTTGGCCCAGAACCTGGGGCTCGCCCACAATCATGGAATCCAAACCCGCGGCCACCCGGAACAAGTGGCGCACGGCTTCTTCTTCGCGATGCACATAAAAGCAGTGCGCGAAATCATCGAAGCGCACGCCGTAAAACGACTCGGCAAAACGGCGGAAAGCCGCCATGCCATCCTGCTTCTCGAAAGCGACAAGGACGAATTCCACGCGATTGCAGGTGGAGATGATGACCGCCTCTTCGATCTCCGGCTCGCTCTGAAGCTGGCGCAGGACTTCCGGGATGATTTGCTCATTCAGGGCAAAACGCTCGCGAAGCTCCAGGGGCGCTTTTTTGTGACTGATTCCCACGACAAGCAGATTCATGAGTCCATAGTCCTTGACAAACCCTTATAAGCCCTTACAAGGTGCGAATAAGGCTTAACGTCGCTTACCTAAGGCCTCCTCCGCCAGCAGGAAAGGGCAAACGTAATGCCAATCTGGAATCGAGAAAGTGAGTAACAATTCAACACCGGGTGTAAAGGATTCATCCTTTGTGTTCATGTAGATGAAGGATTCGGATGGTTCAGTGACACAGGGTCGCATATCAGGAAGGGCTTGCAAGGGTGTGTAATTTCCCGCAAAAGAGTCAGAGATTTCGCGCAAATGGTTTCATTGCAATCAGGTACATCAGCGTGTTGCCTGCTAAGTTTCACCATATCCTAACTGTACAAATTTTTTACAGTGACCTCCTGGTGGTATTCAGAATGCTACCCTTAAAATCGGGTGTGTCCGGAGAGGGACATTGTGTCCATTAATGCCGCGCACCTCACTCGAGGAGGTCGAAATCCCATGAAGCCAATTCAGACAGTATTACTGCTAACCTTCGCCATCACCATGGCGCTGCCGTTTGGAATGGGCAAACCCGAGTACGGCAAGAAAGAGAACAAAACTTGCACATTTTGCCATCCGCCGGGGAAGTTCAAGGAGCTTACGGCCGCGGGTAAATATTACAAGGGCCACAACCACTCCTTGGAAGGGTACAAGGCGCCATCGGGCAATTAGGTTGGGTATCTCACAACGCTGGGACGCTTTGGGGGAGCTGCCGGAAGGGCGCGGGACACGGGTACAATCAGTAAGGGCTTGTGGCGGCGGGGCTGAAGTCCCGCCCTTCCTGCCCTCACGGTCCGAAATCTGGTTAAGTGGCGAAGGTGATCACGTGGGCATTCAAAAGCTTATCGTGCCGGGAGGTCCGCAGTGGTAGAATACGCTGCATCTTTGTGGCAAGTGATGGCAAGGGTAAGCGAGGACTTTGGTTTTGCCGGACCCCATCAGAAATAATGCCCGGGACGTTCTAGGCAAGCTGCGCGACGGCCTTGCGCTTTTGATTCGTCCTGCCTTCTATCTGAGTCAGAATCTGATCAGCCGCACGGGTGTGGTTTTAGCCACGACGGCGGGCATCACCCTGGTGATTGCCTTCGCATCGCTTTTACTGGGTTTTCAGCCGAATCCCTACGCCGGGATTCTGGTCTACATGATCTTGCCCGCGGTTTTTGCCCTGGGGCTGATCTTGATTCCGATTGGAATCTGGCGGGACTATCGCCGCAAGGGCCGGTCGGGCGCACTTCCGGCGATCTACCCCAACGTTGATTTATCCCACCGCGGGGTGCGCAGTACGGTGATGTTTATCGGCATCATGACGGCCATTAACCTTCCGATTTTCGCCATCGCCAGTTACAGCGGCACGGTCTACATGGAGTCAACCCAATTCTGCGGCCAAACCTGCCACCAGGTGATGGAGCCGGAATACACGGCCTACCAGCGGTCTCCCCACGCGCGGGTGGCCTGCGTGGAGTGCCACATTGGGCCGGGGGCGCCGTGGTTTGTGCGCTCCAAGCTTTCCGGCAGTTACCAGGTTCTGGCTGTGACCTTTGATCTCTACCCCCGTCCCATCCCTGTACCCATCCACAATCTGCGCCCGGCGCGGGAAACCTGCGAGCAGTGCCACTGGCCCGAACGCTTTTCCGGCGACAAGCTGGTGATCAAAACCAAGTATGCCGACGATGAAAAGAATTCCCCCACCAAGAGCGTCCTGTTGGTTCATATCGGGGGGCTCAACTCGGATCGGAGGCTCATCGGGATTCATGGCCGCCATCTGGGCCTCGTAACCTACCTTGCGGGAGATGCCAAGCGGCAGGAGATTCCCTGGGTGAGTCATCGCAACGCGGATGGAACAGAGACAGAGTTTGCCTCAACGGACACCCCGCCCAAGGCGGATTTGTTGGGCCACGGCGAGCGGCGCACGATGGATTGTATGGACTGCCACAACCGGCCCACCCACACCTTTGACCTGCCGGAAAACGCCGTGAACAGGGAAATGGCCGCGGGCCGCATCAGCCCGGATCTCCCTTTCATTCACAAAGAGGCCATTGAGCTTCTGAAGGTGAATTACCGCAGCCGCTTGGCGGCGGAGACCGAGTTGCCGGACGCTTTGCGCGAATACTACCGGAAAAACTACTTCGTCATTTACAATTCCCAGCGCGCAGCTATTGAATCGGCTGCTAAAGGGATACTATACATTTATCAGGGAAATGTTTTCCCGGAAATGAACATCACCTGGGGGACTTATCCCAATAATCTTGGCCACACGGATTTTCCCGGCTGCTTCCGCTGCCACGACGGCAATCACAAGTCGAAAGACGGCAAAGAAATCACCCAGGATTGCAACGCCTGTCATGCGCTTTTGGCGATGGATGAGCCTGACCCCAAGGTTCTTCATGAACTGGCCGGCGGGATTTGAACGTTAGTAGGCAGTAGGAAGCGAGCGATTCGAGATTTCCGGCCCTTTCTAAGGGTCAGATTTGAGTGACACTGGGGTTGGTGGTAAGCTTGCAGGGCTTTTCATCGGGCGTTATTCCATAGCGCGAGAAAGAGAATTTGTTCCCCAAGGAGGATCCCATGAAGTTGTTTCAAGTCTTGGTTGCACTGGCTATTCTTAGTGGCTCCATGATATCGATTTCCACCGCCAAACCGGCGTATGCGACAAAAGAAGGCAAGAAATGCACCTATTGCCATGTCGCCGCCGGCAAACCGGACCTGAACGATACCGGCAAGTGTTACAAAGCCAACGATCATTCGCTGGCGAAGTGCGCGGCTCCCGCGGGCAATTAGAATCCGTTGGGGGAATAAACCGGGTTTCGTCGGCAGGATCCGAATTCCGATCTTGGCGCCCGCGCTCAAAAGCTTCTTTCCAGGGAGCGCGGGCGCAAGTCCGCCCACATTACCCACGAGCGATCATCTGCCCGACGCGTATGCTTCGCGGCGCGCGCGGGGTGGTAT
>JBEKAD010000496.1:0-4707 GCA_050018435.1 Terriglobia bacterium | reverse complement strand
TGGCTGTAATGCTGGCTGTTTGGATAGCTCCAGGTGCTCTCGTGTGGCTCATTGGCGCTCTCATTGAGCTGAGGTTTGGCGTAGATAGCGGTGAGCCCAAGTCTTAAAGAACAGGCCTGGGTTAGACGCGCCGGGAGGTGATATACTTTGCACATGAGTTCCGCCAGTTCAATCCCAACCCGCAGGAAAAGCGGCGCAAAGGAATACGGCTACACCGTCGTATATCAACGCATGCCTGAAGGTGGTTACAACGTTGTGGTTCCGGCGATTCCCGAAATCTGCACGTTTGGCGAAAACCTGCCCGAAGCACGACGCATGGCAAAGGACGCCCTTCGTTGCTATCTGGAGAGTGCCCTCAAGACCGGCGAGCCCATCCCCAAAGATGTGGAGCCCGCAACTGAACACATCGCTGTTGTTGTGGCTTAAGGAACATGCCCGAGAAGCTACCTGTCCTCAAAGCTAAGGAGGTGGTTCGCGCCTTGCAGCGCGCTGGATTTTACATTCATCATCAGACCGGCAGCCACGCACGGTTGTTGCATCGGGTCAAGACTGAAGTGCGGGTGACGGTGCCAATCCATTCGAAAGATATCCCGCCATCGCTGCTCCGCCGCATCTTGAAGCAGGCAGGATTAAGCGAAGATGAATTCGCCAGGTTGATTTGAATTGTCACCACGTCCGCTGGATTGGACTTAGGGTTTGGTCTCGCGGGCGGGAAGTGTTTTCAGGATGGTGTCTAGGATTCCATTGACGAACTCAACGGAACCCTCCCCGGAAAAGCGTCGCGCGATTTCCAGTGCCTCGTTGATCACGGCATGGGGCGGAGTTTCCGGGCAATGAACCAATTCGTAAACGGCCACCCGAAGGATGCTCCGATCAACGGCCGCCATGCGTTCCAATCGCCAGTTTTCCGCGTGCTCGCGGACCAACTGGTCAAGCCTTTCGATGTCGTTCACCGCTCCCCGAAACAGCCCACGGGCGAAGCTTTCCACTTCGCGGTCGGCCTTGCGCTCAAGGAAAAATGTGGCGCCAACCTGTTCCGGCGTGTTGCCCCCCAGCTCCCACTGGTAGAGCATTTGCATTGCGTATTCGCGAGATTTTCTTCGTGAAGGCATTTGTCCTTTGTCAGTTGTCCGTGGTCCGTGGTCCCTTGTCCGTAGTACATGGTCAGTAGCCAGCGGGAACCAACCCGAAACTCGAAAATCGGCGCGAGTTGCCGTCTTCGATTTCCGATGGCAAAGAGCAACGGACTACGGACAACGGACTATTTTCCCTGGAATTTCGCCGGCCGTTTTTCCAGGAACGCGCGTGTTCCTTCTTTCATATCTGCGGTGGTGCAGCACAGCCCAAAGAGCGTCGCCTCCAGGAACTGGCCTTCGGCCGCAGGCATTTCCATTCCGTGATTGACCGCTTCCAGTGCAAACTTTATGGCGAGCGGGGCGTTGGCAATGATTTTCTGCGCCAATTTCTCCGCCGCCACCAGCAATTCTGCCGCCGGCACGACCTGATTCACCAGCCCCATGCGATGGGCTTCCGGCGCGGTCACGGGCTCGCCGGTCAAAATTAACTCCAGCGCCCGGCACTTTCCCACTAAGCGCGGCAGCCGCTGCGATCCGGCATAACCAGGGATGAGTCCAAGTTTAACTTCCGGCTGTCCCAGGCGAGCGGTTTCCGCGGCAATGCGCAGGGTGCACGCCATGGCCAATTCGCAACCTCCACCCAGCGCGAAACCGTTAATCGCCGCGATCACAGGTTTGCCAAGGTTTTCGATCAAATCGAACACCTGCTGTCCAAACCGGGAAGTTTCCTTCCCCTCCACGGGGGTTTCGAGAGCCAGTTCGTTGATGTCAGCTCCCGCCACAAAGGCTTTCTCACCGCTCCCGGTGAGAATCACCACTCGCACTTCTTCGTCCTTCTGAAGAGCCTGAAAGCAGTTGAACAATTCCTCCATCACCTTGTGGTTCAGGGCATTGAGCTTCTCCGGACGGTTAATCTCAACGTAGCCGATGGCATTTCGCTTGTCGCACAGCAACGTTTCGTAGGCCATGGATTCTTCTCCTGCCGCTGCGCCGCCGTCTTTGGATTTGACTCAGGGCGTGCCGGCCGCAGTAGCAAGCGTTCCGATTAAGGGCTGCCCCCTTCCGCCAAAAACCTGAGCCAATAACCCAGCTCTCTCCCCCGCTGTCACGGAAATAGTCAGCGAGTTTATCGTGCCGGAGGCGCCGGGGAGGACTGTAAGGAAGCTACAGCCTGGGGGCCGAACTTAACGGCGAGCTTAACATCCATCGCGGGACTCCGAGGGAGCCCCAACCCTTTGCTGGGCCTTTTCCCGCAGGGCTTGGCTGCACCGCGCTTCCCTTCGGCGGCGCACCCTGAGTGACCGCGCATGGGGCTTGAGATTCTGACGTGAAATCAACCGGCGAATTTGGAAATCAGAATGCGTTTCCCGCCTTCTTTGTGCGCGCGGTCCAGGGAGACTTCCAGCCGGTTGATCACCTCGGTGACACCATCCACCGCATCAAAGTTTGGTCCCAGGGGGACGTCACAAACCGCCGCGCAGAATTTGGTCGCCTCCGCGCCATTCACCCGGACTTGCGCCAGGGTGCGGCGCACTTTCTCCACCGCCAGCCCCGCCTGCGGCAAGGCGGTATCCGGAAACACCATGACGACCGAAAGCGGACTGTAGCGAATAGAAATGTCGTTCTGGCGCAGGATGGGGGTGAGGGCTTTGCTCACTTGTAGCACGAATCGCTGCACGCCTGCATCACCCCATGATTTCATCAGCACATGCGGGTTTTCCGGTTCCAGCAGGCACACCGAAAGCGGCTGTGACTGATCCTTGGAGCGCCGAGCTTCGGAAAGCAAGCACTCCAAATATGCACTGCGCGGAAGCAGGCCGGTCTCAGGATCGGTGCCGGCCAGCGAGCGCACCAGCCGTCGCAACTTGGTGTTGTTGATCGCGATGACCACTTGTGTGGCGATGGCTCTGAGCAGCAGGCTTTCACCGGGTGACCAAATGCGCGGCGCCTCGCATTGTTCCAGAAGCAGCAACCCCGCGGCCGCGTCCTTGTCGATCAGGGGCAACGCCTGTAAGGAGCGAATCCCCAATTTCTGAATTTCCGCAGTGACCGCCGAGAGCAAAGGAGCTTGTGCAACATTTTCGAGCGACCACCCGTCGGGGCTGGAGGTGGCCTGTCCCATGAGGAAAGCAAAAAGTTTCAGCGCGGCCGCCGGGTCGGAGGGCGAAGCCAGGGGCGAAAAATACTCCGCTGTGAGGACAGGAGGCCGGTCCGGCACCCCCACCGCTCCCCAGCAGCGGCTGGCGTTCATGGCACGGCCAATCTCACTGACGGCGACCTGGAGCACTCCTTGCGGAGTTGATTCACGATAAATGTTAGCGGTGATTTCAGAAATCTTCCGCAAGTCGTCAAGAGATTGGAATGACGCGACGCCTGGGGAAGCAGCATCTGTTCGGGGAGCTGTCGCAGCGGCGGCAGCGGGCGCTTTGAACTTGGGTGAATATCGCGCCGCATCGTAGAGGTCGCGGACCCTTTGGTTTTTTTCGTCCGCACCAGGGAACAGACGGTCGATTTTTCCCACCGTCTCTTCCAGTTTTGCGGAGAGTTGATATTGGTGGTACATCTCCCCCTCGACGAGGAGGTCTTCCAAGGATTCGGTTTTTTCCGTCGCGGCGGCCGTCGCGCTGTGGGCCGGAGACGTCGGCCCGGGCGAAGAGGACTGCACGCGCGCGAGGATATTCTGGTACCAGATCGAGTCGATGTGTCCTTCCAAATTCACCAGCCGATCGTAGTGGCCCTCGCCGTACGGGTCGACGTCCAGAATGCGTTCCATCGTGTCCCCTGCCTTGTGATAGTTTTCGCTGGCCAGGTAGAGGTTGAACAAGCGCGAGAGAGAACGCCGCAGCCCGTCCTCCTTGTTCATTTCGTTGTAAAGGTTGCTAAGGGCTTCCAGGACTTCCAGGTTCGACTCGTCCGACTCGTACACCTTCTCCATGATTTCCAGGAATTCGTTCTGCTTGCCCTGCTGGAAAAGGCGGTCTTTGAGCTCGTTCGCCATTCCCAACACTTGCTGGACAGCCCCGCTCTGGATCATGCCTTCCAGGAGTTTCAGAACAAGGTCCACGCGCTCGGGAAGGGCATGATAGAGCTTCCGGCATAGCGGCTGCGCCTGGGTGTAATTGCCAACCCCCAGAAAACCCTTGCAGGCCAACTCCATCAATTCCAGATCATCGGGCCTCTTCGCCAGTACCGGCTCAATCAGTTTTGTGGCTTCGGCGGCGTTTCCGCGCTTCAAATAAAGCTCCGCGGCGGCGATGGAGGCAACTTCATCGGCCGGATCGAGTGCATGCGCCTCGTCCACAAGCTTTTCCCAACGGCTTTCATCCCCAGCGCGACGGGCGAGTTGCGCGGCGCGGAGGAGCGCCGGCATCGCAACCTTGTTTTGACGCGAGCGGCTGGCCAACTTGGCGAGCTCCAGGTGTTCCTCCAGATTGTTGGGGTCGAGCTTGACGATTCGGGTCAAACACTCGATAGCCTGCCCGCTCGAGCCCGCTCGGCGGTAATGTCCCAGCACCTCGCGATACACCTCCAGCGCCTCGCTGGTCTTCTGCGTTCTCTCGAGCAGTCCCGCCAGCTTGGCCAGCGCCGTCACATCCTGCGGCGATAGCTTCAAAATTTTCTTGTAGGTGGC
>JBEKAD010000495.1:0-4725 GCA_050018435.1 Terriglobia bacterium | reverse complement strand
CCTTCAGGGCCGGATTCCTTTCTCGCCTTCGGTTTCCGTAGGTTTCACCTACGCCTACTCACGGTGTCCCGCTTCGCGGGAAGGAAGGCGGCGAATCATTGGCAGACTTATTCTAGCGCCTATGGGGCAGGAGGGGGGACTCGTGCCTTCCGATGGCAAAGTTCTGTACGCCCTGCAAGGGCGCCAGAAAGACAGGGGTAGGGGGAACGGATTGTATCCCGTTCCCCCTCCCTCCGAACCGGACAGGCAAATCTCCCGCAACCGGCTCTCCAGTTGGTGGTTTTACCTCGGAGAGGATTGACCGATCGAAGCCGGAACGCGACGGAGAAGGCGCCCTCAGCTAAGCCCAGGAAGCCAACTTCCTGGCGCCTGCTCGAAACAGGTCGTCAACATGCTTGGCATTCATAATTCATAAAAGGGTGGGCTGGCCCAGACGGTCGCTTTTTAGCGTGGCCAGCCAGAGAACTTTGCCTGTTTCTTGTCACTGGTCACTAAGCCTGCCCTGAGCCTGTCGAAGGGTCACTTGTCACGGCTTTTGTTGTGCCGTCAGCTCCCACAAGTCCCTTCGGGAAATCGTCGAACCGCAAGAACCGGGGTCTGCGCCAGCCAGCCCGCTAACCAGCACTTCACAGGGCTCCGCTCCGGGTGTATTATTCGTTCCTCGCAACACTCGTGATTCTGGAAAGCGTGGTTCCCCATGCGCACCTGCCCGAAGTGCCAGCGGACTTTTTCAGACGACACGGATTTCTGTCCCCGTGACGGGACTCCTCTACCTGCGGTCGTAACCGCCACGGCGGCGCAATTGACGGCAGGTCTATCCCGGAGATTTCGCATTGTCCGCCACATCGGGGCAGGTGGCATGGGAGCGGTTTTCCTAGCGGAGCAAATCCAGGTGGGGAATCGCCCCGTGGCCCTCAAGGTCTTGCTCCGCAAGCTTCTTGATGACCCGGAATTCCTCCTGCGGTTCCAGAACGAGGCGGCCTCCACAGGCAGGATTCATCATCCCAATGTCGTCACCATTTATGAGTCGGGACAAGCCGACGACGGCACGCCTTACATTGCCATGGAATACTTGGAAGGCGAGACGCTTCGTAACACGATTCAGCGTCGCGGGGCGCTCCCCCTCACGGAATGCGCCGAGATCATCCAGCAGGTGGCGCGAGGGCTGAGTTCGGCGCACCGGCTCGGCATCATCCACCGAGATCTCAAACCAGATAACATCTTTCTCACAAGTAGCGAGGAGGGCGAACTCGCTGTCAAAGTAGTTGACTTCGGCATTGCCAAGCTGCGCGAATCGGCGACCCATACAATGACAGGAATGGTTCTGGGGACGCCGCAGTACATGTCCTTCGAGCAGGCTTCGGGGATGCGCAGTGAGAAACTGGACGCGCGCTCCGACCTGTATTCACTGGGCATTATCGCGTACGAAATGCTGACAGGCCGCCTGCCTTTTCATTCTGATACGCCGCTCGGGTACTTGCGCGGCCACTTGACCGAAACACCGCCGCCGATCCGGACAGTCAACCCTGCCTTAGCTGCCTCCGGTCAAATTGAAGATGTGGTAATGAAGGCGCTCGCCAAGGAACGCGATCAGCGTTATGGCTCCGTGATGGAGTTTGCTCAGGAATTTGCCAAGGCAGCGCGGGTGATTGTGGAGGCTGCCGGGGCAACCCTGCCGACAACCAGAAAAATTGTGCCTTTGCCCGCGAGTGATCCAGAGCCCGCCTCCTCGGGAAAGTCGGGTGGGGGCACGGCGGAACCCGCTGTCCAGTATTCACTGCCCAAATCCCAGTCCATTGAGGCTGGGGTCAAACAGCCACAGCCCCGGCAGCAAGCTCCGTCCGCCGTAATAGATTTGTTGCCTCCCGGGGAAGCCCATGGATCGCGAGGGGGGCAAACGATGGACGGGAGCCGCAAACCTTGCCCCTACTGCGCGGGTGACATTCGGGTCGACGCCAAGTTGTGCAACCATTGCGGCCACAAACTTCCGCATCCTATACCGGCGTGGCGTTGGGTGCTCTACACCATTCTTGGAGCTGCCGCCTTTGGCCTGTTCTTTTATAACCTCGGCCGGTGGCCAGAAGCCGATCGCCAAAACCAAGAATTGGTAGCAGACATGGCCAAGATGCGAATACCGGGCATCCCCGACAATAGACAGGGCATCGCTCAGTCCCAGTTGGAGCCCAAGACCGCGGCTGCCTTGCCAGCAGCTCCACCACCCCCAACGCCGGTGCGGCAGGTGCTAGTGAGCGGCAGTTTCGATGTCCGGCCCAATAGCTACAGTAGGTTTCAGTTCACAGTGCCGCCGGGCGCAACCCTTGTGAAAGTCAGGGGTACCTTCCGTGCTTCCGGGGGCGCGGGGGATGACATCCAAGTCGTGATTGGCAGCTCGTCGGATTTCGACAATTGGATCAAAGGCGGCGACGTAGATACGTTATACGACACAGGGAAAGTAAGCACCGGAACGATTAATCCAGGTAACCTCGCCCCGGGCGACTACGTCCTTGGGTTCAGCAACATGTTCAGCATATTCACTCCAAAGAAAGTCACGGCCCTCGTCACGCTCAGCTATGTCCCCTAAGGGCGCGGGGCGCATACCCAAACGACTATAAATACGCAACCCGCGTCACCGAAGAGAGTGGCACATTCGATGACAGCAAGGGGCGATCCCTGCCGCCTCGGACGCATTTCCCCCATGAGTGTTGCAGGCAGAGTAAGCAGGGGTCCGCGCAACGCGCCCCCTATGACCCGTACTTCTTCACCACGTAGCAGGGTAGGCTTTTCAACGCGCCATTATGGTAACGTCATTTACCGAAAAGGGCCGCAAAGGAGGGCAGACTACGCCCACCTTTGCGCTACCCCTACCTCCGAGCTACCCGCTTTTAGCGTCTGCGCCAGTCCCCCACTCGTGATACCATGAAGTGAAGTGCCCCACAAGGGCCGGAACGGGGTGCAGCGATGACGATCAAACTCAAACCCGAACAGGAACGGATCATTCAAGCGGAGATCGAGAGCGGTCACTTCCGCAGCCCCTATGAAGTGCTCGAACATGCCTTGGCCGCATTGAAGGAGAAAGGGCACAGCCGCAAGGGCGCAACGCGACGGAAGAATCTGGCGCAGTTCCTGATGGAGTCTCCGCTGGCGGGCGCAGAGTTGAACCTGGAGAGGCAAAAGGACTACGGCCGCCCCATTGAGCTATGAGTGGGTTCCTGCTCGATACCAATGTGATTTCCGAGTTCAATCGACGCGGCGAGCCGAACCGGCTGGTGAAACAGTGGCTGGAGGCCGCCGACACCGATTCCCTTTACACCAGCGTCCTCACCATCGGCGAAATCCGCTTCGGAGTCGAGCTACTTCCTCCCAGTAAGCGGCGTACACAGTTGGAGCAATGGCTTGATCGGGACGTGCCGGAATGGTTCGAAGGCCGAATCCTGCCGGTCGATCAGTCGATTTCAGATCGTTGGGGCTTCGTTCGCGCCCAGGCACAGATGAAAGGGCGACCTCTTTCGGTCATTGACGCCCTGCTTGCGGCAACCGCCCTCCAACACAACCTCACTATCGTGTCACGCAACGTGAGTGATTTCTCGGTTGTCGGACTCGCCGTGGTTAACCCGTGGGAGACCCCGCTCCCATGAAGGGGCAGCTTTTCCTTCGATGACGAACCCACGGTCAATTCCCAAGACGAATTGGCCGTGGCCACCTCCGGGTCACAGAGCCTCAGACGCCGTTCGAACTGTAATCTCTGCACTTGTAGCTTCCCACCTTGCGGAACTCGAACCTGCCCAGTAGGGGTAGGGCTTGCCCTACCCATCTTGGTTCGGCGGCAATGCACACAGCGGGGACGGTCCGTCGGTTGACGGATCCCCCTACGGCGGAAGGCCTTGCGGACAATGATGTTCATTAGCCTGGCACAGGCTGCAATGCCCGCTCGACACCTTCGGGATCGCGCGCGATGACGGTGAGGTAGGCTTTAGCCGGCTGGTCCGGCTCAGAGCGGCCCTGTTCCCAATCCCGCAGAGTGCCAAGAGGGATGTTGTGGTAGCGCGCGGCAAACTCCTCCTGGGTCAGCGCGAGGGCGCGGCGGAGGGTCTTGACGCGCGGAACGGGACGTAGTTGCCCTGGCCGCGCATCGGTGAGCGGCGGGTTTTCATGGTCGCGGGCGGCGGCGGCTTCGATTTCCGCAGCGCTCAGCGGAGGTAGGGGCGGAGTGTCCAGCGCTTCTTCGGCGCCGTCCGGTTTGACCCGGACAAGCCTGCCGTTACGACGCATTTTGGCGATACTAGTGGTCTTGCTCATCTTTTGTCGCGGGTGGTGGTAGAGTAGGAGAGTAAGCGATGCCGAAGCACGACTTCCTCTCCCCTCGTCAGACCGGACGTGCGGATTTCCCGCATCCGGCTTTCATGCAAACTCTCGCGGCCCGGCAGTACGTCAGCCTGAATGCCAACTTAGCCGGGCGGCCAAGCCTCGGTCTAAGATGAGAACTGTTCCCCAACCTTGCGGCTGGTTCTCCGTAGGGGGACTCGCGTCCAAGCGGAATTCCCACCCTCTGACTCAGCGTGCTTGCGTTCCGGCCCCTTCGCTCCACAGTCGTTACCTGCTTCTTCGCTGTCGGGTCGGAGGAGGCGCGCTTGCGCGCTGGCCTCCGTCCGCCGCTCAAACTGCACGTACGGTTTTCCCGTATGCAGCTTTCACGAAGACTGCTTCCTAGCCGGTGCAATCGAAGGA
>JBEKAD010000494.1:0-4728 GCA_050018435.1 Terriglobia bacterium | reverse complement strand
TTTTGGCCGTCGGCGTTCCCCGTTTTTCCGTCTTGGTAGTGAGCCCGTCACTCGTCACTTGTCACTTGCTACTGCTTTTGTGATCGGGCGATCGGCTGATTTGCGATTTTCGATTTGCGATTTGCGATTTTCGGGCGTGGCCCCTTCCTGCCCTTCCATGGTGGATAACCCGTAATTGCCCGAGATTAACCACAAATGGTGGAACGATTAGCTTGTAAGGCCTTTATTTTCATTGATATAGCCTGAAATGTCGTTCTCATTCTTGGGATTCTATGTATTGTTTTCATACACTTAGCCGGACCGACCGGCATTTCGGCGCCTTTTTGGTGGCACGCCCGCAGACGGGCCACGGTAAACCTTGTCAAACACGAAATTCTGCCTTTCGTCAGAATCTGTTGAAGCGGGTGCAGGAAGCACGGGAGCGGGGTTTCAGCGGGC
Source organism: Terriglobia bacterium (assembly GCA_050018435.1). GTDB lineage: Bacteria > Acidobacteriota > Terriglobia > UBA7540 > UBA7540 > Bog-366. Next base: position 4,290 of record JBEKAD010000494.1, on the reverse strand, counting down.
TCGCACTTAAGGAAAGGGGGCGCGAGCTGAAGCCCGGTAGTGCGTTGGGTGGGGCCGCGCTTCGGAATCGACCGGACAAGAAAAGCCCTTTCTTCATGTGGAAGGCGTATTCATCGGCGCTTCGAGCCTTCGACTTTAGACTCTTTGACTCGCCTCCGTCCCCCCCAGTCGGATGAGCCCCCCTATTCCGCCAGATCCCATTGGTGATATCTTAAAGTCCACACTTGAAAATCTAAGCCGGGGCGCGCATACTCCCCCGACAGGAGCAAGAATGTTTCAGGAAATCAAAGCTTCACTCCAGGAACTCTATCTGGAAGACGGACGGCCCTGGCTTGTCGGCTTTAGCGGCGGCAAGGATAGTACGATGTTGGCGTCGCTGATTTTCGACGCGGTTCTGTCCATCCCCGCCGAGCAGCGAAAGAAGCCCATCTCGGTCCTTTGCACGGACACGCGCGTCGAGATTCCCGCCATTGCGGAAATGATCGAAGGCACACTGGACCGCATGCGGAAGTGCTCCCAGCAGCACAACCTGAATATTGAAGCCAACCTGCTGAAGCCACTCATCGAAGAATCCTTTTGGGTCAACATGATCGGCCGGGGCTACCCTCCCCCCAACCGCACCTTCCGCTGGTGCACGCAGCGGATGAAGATTGACCCGGTAAATGCCCTAGTGAAGCAGCGAGCGGGCCATTGGGGAGAGGCCATCCTGCACCTCGGCGCGCGCCGCGCCGAAAGCTCCACCCGCGCCCTAACCATGGCGGCCCGTGAAACCCGCAACGGATTGCGGCGGCATCCCGACTTGCCCCGCGTCTGGGTGTCGAACCCCATTGAATTCCTCTCCACCGAAGAGGTTTGGGCCTACCTGCTCCAGAATCCCAACCCCTGGGGTGGAGACAATCGCCCCCTCTACAAGCTTTACGCCAGCGCCAGCAACGGTGAGTGCCCCATCCAAATTGACACCAGCACCCCCAGTTGTGGCAATCCCGCCCAGCGGGACTGGAAACGCACCGTGGTCGATCGCGACAAGGCCAACGAGGGACTGCTCGCCAGCGGCGACGAGCGCATGGAAAAACTGATCGAATTTCGGGAGAAACTCCTGTTTTTCCGCGATCCCGCCAACGGCAAACGTGACCCCCGCCGCATGAACGGCAATCAGCGCCCCGGGCCACTCTTGATCTCCGCCCGTCGCGAACTCCTGGCCAAGTTGCTCGCCTTACAGGAAGAGGAGCCCTGACCGTGGCTATCCAGTAAGAATAAAAAATAATAATTGAAAACTTGAACAAAAAGCGCTATATATAGTGGTCATTTCGGTGGGTTACACAATGCCTAGCAGCGAATAAATAGCAAAGGGAGGGTTCATCTACCGCTTGCGAGCGCATATTCATGAGTAAGAGGGAAACTGCCGAAATAGAGTTTGGAAGCCGAACCATTCCGAAGAGCTGTGTTATCGGATGTGCTTGACGGGCGAGGTTTGACTCCGATAATTTCATTTTCGAATGGCAACACGCATCGGGCGCTAATTGGGGAAAATCAATTCAATGGCAACCCTCGACTTGGTTCCAAATTCCACGCGGCGCGAGACCAATCGTGAGGACAACAAGCTTCGATTGGGAGACCGCGCTGCACACGACTGGTATAGATTCGTTCTTTCCTTTCCCCCTCATTTAGTCCGTGACTACATCGATAAGTTTGGCGTCGATTCGAAAATGTGCGTTTTGGACCCATTCTGCGGCACGGGGACCACCTTAGTCGAATGCAAGAAATTAGGCATTCCGAGCGTCGGCATTGAAGCTCATCCCATGGCCCGTTTCGTAAGCCAAGTAAAGGTAAATTGGGCCATCGACCCCGACGCTCTCTTGGAGCACGCATCAGATGTCGCCAGCCTTACCTCGGAAAAACTGGAGGCAGAAGGCATCGAAGATGCGGGATTAACTCTCTTTCGCATTGGGTGCGCAATTGCAACGAAGTTGCGGACTCTCCCACCGCATGTTGTGAAATTGCTGCTCAAGGATTCGATCAGCCCTTTACCGCTCCACAAAACGCTAACTCTCCTTGAGACGTTGGACGACCAGAAGGACAGCCGACTATGGCGGCACGAGCGACTTGCGCTCGCCAAAGCACTTGTCTTTAAGATCAGCAATCTGACCTTTGGACCTGAAGTTGGAGTAGGGCCTGCCAAGCGAGACGCGCCCGTTCTGGCGGAGTGGCTAAGCGGCATTCGGACGATGACTGAGGACTTACGAGAATTGCAAGGTGAGAGCAGCACCAAAGCTGATGTATACTTGGCCGATTCGCGATGCCCCGGTAACCTCTTGAAGCCGAAATCTGTTGACGTTGTCATCACCTCTCCGCCGTATCCAAATGAGAAGGACTACACTCGGACAACCCGATTGGAAACCGTGCTTCTTGGCCTGGTACAAAATAAGCAGGAAATGCGCTCCTTGAAAAAGACAATGGTGAGGTCGAACACTCGAGGAGTTTACAAGGCCGACCAAGACGACTTACTGGTGGCCCACAATGGAAAAATCAATCGCATTGCCGACGCCATAGAAAAGCGTCGCATTGAACTCGGCAAGACTTCAGGCTTCGAGCGCCTCTACGCCAGGGTGACCAAGCTTTATTTCGGCGGCATGGCTCGCCACCTCTCGGAACTCCGTCCGCTATTGCGCCCCGGCGCCCAACTCGCTTACGTTGTCGGTGACCAAGCATCGTATCTGCGAGTTATGATTCGGACAGGCCAGTTGCTTGCTGAAATTGCGGAATCCCTCGGCTACGAAGTAACCGGTGTCGACCTTTTCCGTACCCGTTTAGCTACGGCCACCAAAGAACAACTTCGGGAGGAGGTTGTTCTGCTTCGCTGGCCCGGCGTGGCCCGCAAGTCTGTGCATTATGAAAAAGCCACGGATTTACGCTCCGATAATTGAAAAAATCTTTCACTCAAAATTTAAGCCCGGGACCAAGGAGGTGGATTTTGAGCGCGAAGATATCGTTTTATTTGCCAACAAACTTAAGATCAATCTACCCAAGAATTTGGGAGATCTGATTTACAGCTTCCGTTATCGAGCGGCATTCCCCGAATCGATCCAAGCCAGCGCAGGCAAAGGAGAGACGTGGATCATTAGGCCGGCTGGCCGGAGCAAGTACCGGTTCGTGTTAGTGCCGGACCGGCCCTTAGTTCCTAACGAAAACCTGGCCATCACAAAAATTCCCGACGCCACGCCCGGAGTTATCGCCAAGTACGCGTTGACGGATGAACAGGCGCTTTTGGCCAAACTGCGCTACAACAGGCTCGTCGACATCTTCAGCGGTGTTACCTGCTACTCTCTGCAAAACCATCTGCGCACCACGGTGCCCCACATGGGGCAGGTGGAAACCGACGAACTCTATGTTGGAGTGGACAAGAAAGGTTCCCACTACGTCTTCCCAGTTCAAGCTAAAGGTGGCAAAGACAAACTAAACATCGTGCAGATCGAGCAGGATTTAGCGCTTTGTGTTCACAAATTTGCGTCGCTGATATGTCGGCCCCTCGCTGCCCAATTTATGCAAGACGACGTAATCGCAATGTTTGAGTTTGAGGAAGGCGAAAAGGGCCTGGGCATTTCGTCAGAAAAGCACTACAAGCTTGTGCCGCCGGAGGAAGTCACTGAAGCTGATTTGGGAACCTACCGGAATCGCTCTTCTGAATGATTGACGCAACTCGCTTCTAAAAAGTAGTCTGCCGCGGGTGCGCAGATATTGGAAGGGCTGCGCCAGCCGGCCCGCGAAATGGAATCGCATTATCGAAGAATGCCCACTGGACGTTCGATCAGGGACTATGGACAATTTCAGACGCCTACCGAATTATCGTTGCAGTTGGGCATTTTGCAGAAGCAGGACCGAACGAGGATAATCTGCTCTCAAGCTATCACGGTAAACGACTTCATCTGCCGGAAGATAGAGCACTTTGGCCAGATCTAATTCACCTTGCTTGGCACCGGAAGACGAGATTCAAAGCGCCGTGAACGTTTTCTCAGGCGGGGCAAAAACGCGTTTCCACTCCTCGACGTGTTAGTGTTGCCTTTCATCCTGACCACCAACCGGCTGCACAGAAGAGCAGACAGCCTTGATTCGAAGCGTGAGATCGCATACATTTCGTAATGCAGAAGGTATGCGCCACCTGCGTTGTCCGTCTACTGATTTCTGCAAAATAGAGTGACAAATGCCATATCCTGTGTTACGCTGCGTGCATGAAAACGAAATCTTCGGGAAAGCGCGATTTTTCCGCCCTGGAACAGCGGAGGTTGAGGGCGG
>JBEKAD010000493.1:0-4735 GCA_050018435.1 Terriglobia bacterium | reverse complement strand
AGGATGCTGAAAAAGTCGAAAAGCGGCCTGTTTTTCCCTACTTCGGCACCTGTAAGTCCTTTGTTTTCAGGCGAGGCTAGCAATATAGTTATCACGAAAAAGAGTTTTTCAGCATGCTGCTAGGAATCAAACGACACGCGCACCGGGCGTAGCATACCTCTTGCGGGTGCGAATCCAAGGGGACGTCGGTGGTACACGAAGGAAATGGGGTCGCCAACCACATGGAAGCAAGCAAGAAAATCTGGCGGAGAGGGTGGGATTCGAACCCACGTCACGATTACTCGTGAACACGCTTTCCAAGCGTGCTCCTTCAGCCACTCGGACACCTCTCCGTGGCTTCACGCCGCGCCCGCATCTGCGAGCCATGCTCTAAGAGCACCCTCAAATTCGCGGCAACCTCACCAGTATAACATCGGGGGAGCGGAGCAGGTAGCGCGGAGTTTCGGTTCTCAGAAACTCCGCGGCTCTTGGCTACGGGAAGCGCGCCCCGCCGCGTGAGGGATTGACGCAGAGATTCGCCTTCCAGCAACTCCATGGCGATGAATGTCGTGCCGTCATCGGCTTGGCCGGATTCGTGAATGGTGACGACATTCGGATGATGAATGCGCCCCGTGGAAGCCGCTTCATTCTGAAAACGCAGCAGGAAGTCGGGGTCATCCAGCAGCTTGCGGTTCAGGACTTTGAGCGCCCCGGCCAAGGGCGTGTAGGGGCGAGCGGCGCTCGCCCCTGGGCCGAACGCCGTTCGGCCCTACACAAGACCGCACCCATGCCGCCTTGACCCAGGCGGCGGACCAGCCGGAAACGGCGCGAAAGACTCGCAGCGAGATGGGCGTCGATCTCAGTCACAGCGGCAAATCCTCAGCGCGGCGGTTGTAGCGGCGCTGCTCACCACCCCGCGCTTCGCGCTCCCCTCCTCGTTTGAGGAGGGGAACAAGGGGTGGTGCCGCGGTTGTAGCGGCGATCTCCGATCAGTTGCAGCGGCGATCTTCCGATCACCGGTTCGCTCTTTCGTAGGGGCGGCCCTTGTGGCCGCCCTGGGGCAAGCACGAGGGTTGCCCCTACGAAGCGGAGCGGCCGTCGCGCGGACAGGAATCCGTGTCGTCCGGATAGGTCCTCTGGCATTGGGGGCAGGCGCGCATCGGGCTCCTTGGCAAGTTACAGCGAAGTAGGGTCGTGGGTCAATTTGATGTTATAGCGGCGAGTTTATCCGTCAGCCGACGGACCAAATGGCGGCATAAAGCCGCCTCTACATCCAATTGACCCACTACCCGAAGTATCTGCCCGGTACCGTGGATCATACTATAGCCAACAAGAAGGGCACAACCGCCCGCGCATTATGTAGCGCTGACCTTTAGGTCAGCATGTAATGTAAAAAATGCCGATCGGTCCGGCTATGTGCTTGAAAACAAAACACTAAAGTCCAAAATGAGAATGATGTGTCAGTCTATTTCAATGAAAATAAATGTCTTACAAGGCATTTAAGGGGTATTAAGGGGTTATAAGGGGTTGTCAAGGATCTTCCAATGCCGAAGGGCAGGACGGGGGGTAAACTCCTGCCGTTTCGGTTCATGGACGAGCACCGCTCGCCCCTACTGGGGAGAAAGCCAGGCGCTTGGGCGGGGCCGGGAATTTTGGATTGGGATTAGCGACGGGGAGCAAGGGATCTGGGCTTCGGCGGATTCCTCACCCCGTATACACGCACTGGCGGCCTTCGTCGGCGTAGGCACGGATTAAATTCGGGTCAGCGTCGAAGAAGTGGTCGGAGGGGGACAGAATAAAGCCGCCCCCTTCACCCGCGGCTTCAAAGCATGCTCGCACGGCAGCGCGCGTTGCCTCCGGAGTGCAATCGATCAAGGAATGAAACTGGTCGAAGCCACCGATAAAGCAGACGCGGTCGCCAATGCGCCGCTTCGCCTCCGCCAGGATGACATCGCCGCCCATGCCTGCGGGGGTGAAGGTTTCCATGGCATCGGGTTTCATGTCGGCGATTTTTTCGAGGATCGGCATCATGCCGCCACAGGTGTGGTAAACGATTCGCTGGCCGGCTTGGTGAGCGAGTGCAATCAGCTCCGCATCGTAGGGCGCCACGTACGCATCGAAAAGTTTAGGTGAAATGACCGTGGACGAGGCTGAACCGCCACCCAATTCCACCAGATCGATCTTCGCGCCCGCCATGGATTGAATATAGACCTTCTTGCGACGGTGCAGGATGCGCAGAAACTCGTGTACCCAGGCGGGATCGTCATACGTAGCAAGGATGAGTTGCTCGGTGGGATAGAGGCAGCAAGCGTCCTGCCAGGCGCCCGGTTGCCCATAAACGTCAAAGCACGGAATGTGGCTGCGCACCAAGCCGCGCTCGCCGTATTCCTCGATGGCCTGATTCACGGCCTCCACGTCGCACCACGGTGTGGTGACGAATTCGCCGATCAAGTCAATATCGCGTTTGTTTTTGATGGGATGTTCGCTGACCCAGGTGGTCTGATCGTTTGATTGCGTCACCATGGTGAGCGTGCCCTTGGGTGTCACAAAGCGATAGCGCCGGGTCTTGTAGGTTTCGTCCGGAATGTCCTCCCACTCTGTCCGCCACTGGTTGGACCAGATGCGGCGCGCTTCCAGAAAGCCGGGCTCGCCTTGCAAAGGATCGAAGTAATCTCCTGTGCCGGGAGCGGGCTTGTGCATCACCACCCAGGTGATCGGGTCCAGACCGTAGCGATCGAAGAATTCCTGGCTGGAAATTCCGCCTTCATACTTGTCGAGATAATACTGCATGACGTGATGCGTGGTCACGGGCAGGCGATCAGCTTTGCGCCGTTCGAGCGCAGCGAGCATTCGTTGTTTGGGGGTCATAATCTCCGTTTTCACTTACACTGACTTTTTCCCGGGAGCGGGGCGCTCCAAAGGCGCGCAGTATAGCACGATGTTGATGGAGCGTGCGGCATCATTCGGCAGAGGGAACCAGGCTGAGCTCACTGTCGTGCGGGGGTTAATACTGAGAAGACTTTTGCAGGGGCGGCGACAGGCCGATGCCGAGTTTCAGCGTAGCAAGCGCCTTGGGGGCGCAGTAGCGGCAACCTTAGTCGAGCGGGGCCTTACCATGAGCGCTTACGCGCGGGGCGACGTGACTCGCGGTAGACGTCGAGCTCTTGGTCGGACAGAGTGGTACGCCGCGGCAGAGGGTTCTCGGCGGTCTCGAGATCGAGGGCCTTTTGCAGCTTCTGATAGCAGAGGCCGGCCGCGTCCTGAAAGGGCAATTGCTTTTCCATAAAGGCGCGGTTCGAGATGCTGAAGATAAACTCGCGGTCTTCCGCCTGTTTGTCGATGACCCGGTAGGTGTAATCCCGACCATGCGCTTTTAGTTGAAATCCGACATATTGGATTTGCATTACGGTTTCCTCCCGGGACAAAGGATGTCTGCCCGCGCCATTGCGACAGAGCAAGGCGCGGGCAGCACGCTAATTGTAGGGCGGTTCTTAGAGCTTCTTGACGCTCTCAGCTTGCAGGCCTTTGGGACCCTTCGTGACGGCGAACTCCACCGCTTCGCCTTCGGCGAGCGATCGGTATCCTTCCGCTTGGATGGCGGAGTGATGGACGAAAACATCATCTCCGGAAGCGCGCTGGATAAATCCATAGCCCTTCGAGTTATTGAACCACTTTACGACACCTTGTTCTCTTTCCATATTGTTTCAGTGTTCCTTTGATTGTTTAAGTTTGACTTGTTCTCGTCTCGCAACCGCTCCCCCAAAACTAAAAAAGCCGCAAAATCATTGGTTTTGCGGCCTTCGACGGACGTGGTGTTCGGTCACAAAAACTGATCAAGCATATTAACTATACACGTTTGGCCATTGTTTTGCAAGGGCAAAAAAATCTAATCTTGAGGGGTAGCGCCTTTTTGCCTGTCTTTCCCGACGGTCGGATGAAACCACCCTTGTGGGACCAGATGGCCTGGAGCGCACGCCCTGGTTTGCGACAAAGCGATAAGGAATATGGGCGTCCCAGATTCACGCGCGTGACGGTGCATGAAGATCTCGACCTGCTCGATCCTCCGCTAGCGGACCGGCTGCCGCCGTCCCGGGCGTATGGGGTTTAGGCGCTAACCGTGCCGGGGCATGGGCATGGTACGTGCAATCCCTCACCGGTGGAGACCTTGCCTGGCCACGCACTGGCCGGCAGCAAGGACACCGATTGTTTGGGGAGACGCGCCGATATCAGCGTGAGGCAAATTCCCATGAACGAAACAGAAATCACGGACCGCGACCGCGCCAGGGCCCAGCGCTGCGTGGAATGCCCGGTATGCACTCGGGCCCGTCGCAAGCAGCGGGGCGTGGCTTTCTGGTTCGTCAAGCAGGTGGAGGGCAGCGTGTGTCCTTTCTGCCAAGCTTACGAAAAAGTTTACGGGCGTAAATCGCACGAGGCCGTGAATTCCCATGACGGACCCGCCTGATGGACACCGCACGTCTGGAAGGGCGGGGCATCAGAGGGTGTATGAAAACGTCCTTTGACGCTAGGAACGCATTGCATTCCCATCGGGCGTGGGCGCAAAGCTTCGCAAGCCCGCACAAGCTGTAGTGACACCCTATGAGCGTCCAAGTGTGGTGAGAAATCCGGGCTAGCGCCAATACTGTTCACTTAGTTGTCGTCACGGATTAGGAAATCTGATTGCGGGCGAAGCCCGCCTTGGATTGCGGTAGCAGCAGCTACCGCCTTCCGCCTTCGGTTCATACGGCAAAGGCGCAAG
>JBEKAD010000492.1:0-4746 GCA_050018435.1 Terriglobia bacterium | reverse complement strand
CACTGACGACCAGCAATACGGTTATAGTTTAATGAAACGATATACTAGATACCAAGTTGGTTGGGGGAAGCCCTTCGGCCTTGAAAAGCGTCGGTTGTGCGATCACAGCATAGTTACTGTTTCGGTCCTGACTTCGACCCTCCACGCTAAACGACAAATCCCTTACCCCCCAAATCCGAAGGGATACTTTTTGCGCCGGGTCCTGCCCGGTCATCAGGCCGCTCCTATAGATTGCCGCCCCGTCGGCATAAATGGTGAAAATAACTGCTCCCCGGCTCCCCAGTTGGGGCTGAAGTCCGACAAGGCATTCAAAGCGATCATAGACCCGTTCAGGAAGCGCATAGGTAAGACGGCTGTAGGTCCCAAGGCCAATACCATGGGGGAAAGTTCTCTGCGTCACGCTCCCGTTGTCAACAACGTTCAAGATCAGCGGTCGCCTGACCGTGCCCCCTTCCAGCGTTGCGTCCCGCAGGGGGTAGCCAGGGTAGGGATTGGAAAAGTAAGTAAATTGTGGAAAATAGGACTGGTTAATCACCTCCAGCGGGGTCAACGAACTCAGATCGCGAACTTTGAGCGTCGCCACTTCGGCGGGGTCAAAATGACCCTTGGCAATGGAGAGAAGCGTATACAAGGCGTCGGCCACTACTTCCGCGTCCATGGTTGCAGCTCGCAGGCGTCCCGCATCCGCCTTAGCGGAATCATGGTTAAAGACGCCCTCGAGAATGGGGATTATTTGGGAGCGCGAGTTGCGGACCATGGGATTGAAGCGCTCAATAAGATTGAAGATCGCCTCTGCCGAGGAGGTGCCCAAAAGCCGGGGTTTGTAATCCTTCAGACCGAAATTTAATTCGCCTTCCTCGACCAGGCCGTGCAGAGGCCTGTCTTTAAATTCTTCCGGTGTCGGTATCAGGTCCTTGAGCAATCCGAGTTGATTGTCGCCCGACATCGTATGTGACGGACTGCCAGAGTCCTCGAGAAAATGGAGCAAGCACCCGGCATAGCGGCTCGCGCCATCAAGATCACCGGCTTTCAGAAGTTCGATGGATTTTTCAAAATAATATTCCATTTGGTAAGCATCTTGGCGGCGCCCAAGGGGTAAGTGCGAGAAACGTTCACCGTTGGGAAGGATTATGTATGCCCCGAGTTCGGCACGGTTTTCTGGCGCTTGGGCGATGTCGGGAATCAGGCAATATCGATTGATCAGCGCGACGCGCTGGCCCGACCAAATATCCTGTTGCCATGCCGGCAAAGCATCATAAGCTGCTGCCGTGATGTCGAGGTGGATATGTCCCCACGCCATCAACCTGAGACTCCCAAGAGCTAATGCAGCAAGCAGCAAGAAAACTTGTTTATATTTCATACAGCCTCCCCGAAATATGGTGGTGTCCTCCATCTGTGTTGGTCGCACCTTGCGGATAAGTCGGCCAGTCATCTCGCTCTTTAAATCACCACGATTGGGCAAGTTCGATACATCACTAAGGCAAAAATGAAAATGCTGTCCGCAAAAACCACTCCGCGCGCGTCTTCAAGCGTGCAAAGCGACGGCTGGAAAACATGTGAAAGGTTGCTCGTCCACTTGCCAATAGGGCATAAACTCGACGCCCGGGTTGTGCTCCACAGAATAGTGCAGCGATGGGCCGGGGATCGATCTGAGCTGCTTCAGAAAATCAGCCGGCGGTTTTCCTCTCTCCGCGCGCAGCCTGACTTCACCCGAGCCGACGGCGGCCAGCAGGATGGGTCCGAAGAACACCGCGTAGCGCGCATAGTCAGGGACTTGATCCACTCCCACGTACGGCACCGCTCGGAGAGCCGCGGGAAGGGTGAAACTGATCGCGTCACCCTCGCTCCAGACGCGCTCAAGTGCGAGGTAGCTGCCGGGTTTGCCCGTGGCGGCAAGTTTGCCATTGAGGTAAATCGGCATTTCGCGCGCTGCCCAGGAAGGCACGCGCACGCGTATTTTCGCGCGCGCCGGCCGTGCCGCCGAAAACACCAGCCGCACCTCTGGATCGGAGGGGAATCGCGTGCTGGTCTGGAGTCGCAGCGGCTCTCCGTTCTGAACCCACTCGATGGTGGAAGGCTCGTAGAGGTTCAAGTACAGTCCGTCGGGCGCAATCGAATAAATATGCTCCGGCAACGACCCTATCAGCCGTGTGCCCTGGCCCTCGCAGCAAGTATTGATTTGCCTGTGTTCATCCTTCTGATGCGACAGCAGCGCGTGGTAGCGCAAGCCCTCTGTCCCGGCCTGGTTGGCCAACGCCACGTTGTAAATGGATGTCTCAATCTCGTTTGCGTACTTTTCATTTTCCGGATCGAGCCATTGCAATCGCTGGCTGAGAAAAACCCAGAAGGCGTTTCCGCAAAGTTCACCCAGTTTTTCGTGCAGCATGTAGGAACGCGGCGGACATTCGATAAACTCGATGATGGAAATGGACCCCCCGGGGGTTTCCCATTTGTCGTGATAAAGCTCCCATGCGCCCTCGACCGCCTGGAGGTAGCGGGGATCGCCGGTGGCACGATAGAGGTCCATGTAAGCTTCCAGGTTCGTCAGCAAATAACAATGGGGACGATCATAAGGGTACTGCCAGATGGCGCGGTCTTCGCGCGCCGCCAGTTCATCCATCCAGTAGTTTTCCTGGAAATAGCGCTGGATGACCTGAATGTCGGCGGGCTTGCCCACGGGGGTAAAGTACATTCGCGTGTTGGCAATCATCCCCTGGCCGCCTTGGGTGGCAAAACGCAACAGGTGGGGCAAGTAAGGGCACTGGTTGAACCAGTCGTAGTTTCCTCGCAGCAATTCAAAAGCCTTGGGGTTTCCTGAGTAACCGGCCTCAATCAAACCGTGCGTCAACCAAGCACGGGTGTAAGCGCCTCGTTCCGAATAGAAGATGGTGTCCTCGGGATAGGCCATGATGTAACCGTTCGGCTGGCGGCACTGCGCGATGCCATCCACCACGGCATTGAGACAATGGCGAAGCTCCGGGTGGTCGATCCAGCGCAGAGTGTTTCCCGCGCCCATCAAGAATCGGCCGGCGTTTGAGCCCGCAAGGTCCGCCTCCCAGAACTGCGTCTTCGGTTTGGGCAGGTCCGGCGGATTGGCAATCCCTGCCCGGTCGCGGAACTGGCGAAGCAATTCATCCACGGAGAAGGAGTCCAGTAAATAGCGAATGTTGTTTTCGAGTGCGGTCTGAAAAACCCCGCCCTGGAGGGTGACGCCGGTGAGCGGCGTGTGGGTCTTATGGACAGGCGGCTTCCAAGTGCCCGGGGGGGTGACGTTGGCGGGATTATCGGTGACAATGCCCTCCCCTTGCGGACGCGCCGGCCGCGTTATTTGCGCGACGTCGTTGTCATTTCCATATGTCGAATCCACGGTCACCGGCCGCAGCGTGGCAACCTCCTCCCCGCCGGAGTAGACATCGATTTTCGCCAGCGCCAGGCAAATGCCACGCCTTCCGAGGTCCATCAGCCGCGTCGCCGTCAGCCGCACGTAGCGGCCCTGAACGCCGCCAGCTTCGTACTTTTGGATCCGGCCGTGGGGGTTGGGATAGTCCGCATCGGTGTGGTCAATAAGCAGTTTGGCGGTGCGAAAATCCGGATCGTCGGCGGCCTCAATCTTGAAGCGTACAGGAAAGCCCTCTCCGGGTTTGCCTTTGTCGTTGGCGGGATAAACCTCAATGTGGTTAATCCGCTGGCTCGCGCCCAGGTCGATTTGAACCCATGTTGTGGCGTCCACGGTTTTGGCGGGGCGGGAACGGTAGGCGCGGTACATGGTGGCGAGCGAGACCGTAATCCAATCGACGGTGGGAGCGGGAATAACCTGCTCCTCTGCCGTCGCAGCGGTGGCCGCACCCGGTTTAAGGACCGGGGATGCTGCAATCCCCGCGCTCGCGAAGGCTGAAGTTTGCAAAAATCGGCGTCTCGTCAGACTCATGTTGCACCTCCTCATGGTTTTCTATCGGTTGCCTTAAATCGTTCCCAGCAAGTCACCCCGTGGTTACTGCGCTCGTGGGAGGACCGGCATCGTCTCAAGTGGTTTGACCTCCTCGCTGCTCATGAGCTAGGCCACGGATGGACGCCGATCAACACAGATCGTCCGACTGAAGCGACGATCATCGGGCTGATGCTAATGGTGCCGCGCTAAGGCTGGCGGTGCCGGAACGGCTATTTCTCCAGCAAATCCTGAAGGGGACGCCCTTGGCTTTCTGGCCAATCCACGTGGAGCAGGTGGGCAATCGTTGCCGCGACGTCGATGTTCGGCACCAAGCCGGTATGCGAGCCGGGGCGGATGCCAGCGCCCCAGGCAACTAGGATTTCGTTCATGTCGGGATCGGAGTTCAGGTAGCCGTGATTGCCGCGCCTGGCTCCCGCTGGCACGTCCGATACCACTTCGCCGGTTGTGTTTCCGTTGAAGGCATACCCTGGGGCGGCAACCAGAACCATATCCGCCATACGCCCTTGAGGGACGATCTTGGGATAGCCATACTGCTCATATTCGTCCGGCAGAATCACCTTGGTAATCCCTTGGACAGAAGGGAATGCCTCCTTCAAGACCTGGAGGGTGGCCTCGCGCCTCGCCTCGCGCGTCACATACACCATGGCGGTTCCGCCTTCGACCACGACCCACGCATCGCAATCGATTTGGCCGCCTTCGCCCTTCAGCAGTCCCTTCTGGCGCAGCAACGCATTGGGGCTGATGACATGCTGGAAGGTTGTGAAGCCGTGGTCGGAAACCACCAGCAGGGTGGTCTG
>JBEKAD010000491.1:0-5259 GCA_050018435.1 Terriglobia bacterium | reverse complement strand
TTTATTCCACTTCTGTTGATGGGGGGAATCGTCGGCCGTCTCTTCCGCGAGTTTGCCGTTACCCTCTCGACGGCCATTATCGTGTCCATGCTCATCTCCCTGACCACCACGCCCATGATGTGCGCCTACCTGTTGAAAAGCCAGCGCGGGGAAAAACATGGGCGCATCTTCACGGCCAGCGAAAGGTTTTTTGAGTGGGTGCTGGGGTTGTACCGCAGCACGCTGCATTGGGTGCTCGACCACCCGGCCCTCACCCTCGGGGTGCTCTTCGTTACCATCGCGCTCAATGTCCTGCTGATCTACAAGATACCCAAAGGCTTTTTCCCGGTGGAGGACACCGGAGCGATCTCCGGTGGGGTGCGAGGGCCGCAGGATTCATCCTTCCCGGCAATAAACAACGCCCTTCAGCAGATCATCGACATCATCAAGAAAGATCCTGCCGTCGCCAATGTGACGGGGTTTTGTGGCGGCGGTGGGGCCACCAATACCGGCTCCATGAACATTGCCCTCAAGCCGCTGGCGGAGCGCAAAGACAGTGCCGCCCAGGTCATCGATCGCCTGCGACCCAAATTGAACCGTGTGCAGGGTGCTTCTGCCTTCCTCCAACCCGTGCAGGATCTGCGCATCGGCGGCCGGGGTGGTAATGCGATGTACCAGTACACCATCCAAACCGACACGGTGCAGGATCTTTCCCAATGGGCGCCGATCCTACAGAGTGCGATGAAGCGCCTGCCCGGTTTGCAGGACGTGAGCTCCGACCAGCAGAATGGCGGTCTGGATGAGTTGATGACCTATGATCGCGTCACCGCGGCGAAGCTCGGCCTTACCGCAAAGTCGCTGGACTCGGCGTTGTACGGCGCCTTTGGCCAGTCGCAAGTGTCCATCATCTACACGCAGTTGAATCAGTATTACGTGGTGTTGGAACTCGCACCTCAGTATTGGCAAAGCCCGGAAGCATTGAAAGACATCTATCTTCTTACCTCCAGCGGCAGGAACATTCCGCTGGCAAACGTGGCCAAGGGCCGGCCCAACACCACACCCCTGGCCATCAACCATACAGGCTTATTCCCCTCGGTCACCGTTTCCTTTAACCTCGCTCCGGGTGTGTCTTTGAGCGATGCCACATCGAGCATCACCCAGATGGAAGCGCGGCTCGGCGCACCTTCCTCGCTGCAAGGTTTTTTTGCCGGCACGCTGCTGGCGTACCAGCAGTCCCTGAGCACGGAGCCCCTGCTGATTTTGACGGCCCTGCTGGCCGTTTACATCGTTCTCGGTATTTTGTATGAAAGCCTGGTCCATCCCCTGACCATCATCTCCTCTCTGCCGTCGGCGAGCGTGGGCGCCATGCTCGCCTTGATGCTCTTCAAAGTAGATCTGAACATCATCTCCATCATCGGCATTGTGCTGCTGATCGGAATCGTCAAGAAGAACGCCATCATGATGATCGATTTCGCTCTGGAAGCGGAGCGCAACGAGGGGAAGCGCCCCTCCGACGCGATTTTTGAAGCGTGCATGTTGCGCTTTCGTCCCATCATGATGACGACGATGGCGGCGTTATTGGGCGCGCTGCCCCTGGCGCTGGGAACGGGCACGGGGTATGAGCTGCGCCGGCCCCTGGGCATCACCATTGTGGGAGGGCTGATCTTGAGTCAAATGCTCACCCTCTATACCACGCCGGTGGTCTATCTGACGTTTGACCGCCTGCGGCTGCGGATGCAGGGAAGGCAACAACCCATCTTTGGCCGTGGGGCGGGCAAGCCATAGGGCTGCCCAAATGAGCTGTTACGGGTCCAATTGGACGGATTAAGTCCCTTGTTTTCAATTTGAATCCGGTCAGGGCGGCAAACAGGTTCCAGATGCAGAAGCTTGATGGTCAAATTAACGGAAAAAGTTACCGGGGGCCAAAGAATCATCCCAGAGGCTGGAAAAGCGACAATTTGACGCCGCGCTGCGGACTCGGGCATGAGCCGGAATTCTCGGGCATGCTTGGACTATCCACAATGCCGGGGCATGGAAAACCCAATTTGGAAAATCCTGGGCAAACCGCCTCCCTACGTCGAGGTCAGTGGGTGCATATGTTAATGATTTCATTTCATTGCAGAGCCGTAATCTGTCTCGCCTTGACCGGTTGCTTTCTGACCGGGTGCAACGTCGGGCCGAAGTACCACACCCCTCCCGCGAATCCTCCCGCCGCCTACAAGGAACTCACTCCCAACGACTACAAGAATACGGACGGTTGGAAAGTGGCGCAGCCGAAAGATGATGCGCTTCGCGGCAAATGGTGGGAGATTTTTGCCGATCCTCAGTTGAATGCACTGGAAGAGAAGGTTAATGTTTCAAACCAAAACATCGCCGCCGCTGCTGCGAACTTTCTTGCAGCGCGCGCCCTGGTGAAGGAAGCTCGATCCCAGCTTTTCCCTCGGGTGACGACCAACCCAGCCATTACTGTGCAACGGCCGTCGGCCACCATGTCCAGTGGCAAAGCGGGAGGTTCCACATCCTCCTCGACGAGTACATTTGCGGACTATACCCTCCCCTTTGATGCGACATGGCAGCCGGACCTGTTCGGCCGTATCCGGAACACGGTCAGGTCGGCTACCTACGGAGCGCAGGCCAGCGCGGCGGATCTCGAGAATACTCGCCTCATTGTCCAGGCTGATCTTGCTGCGGATTACTTTCAACTTCGCGGAGAGGATGCGTTAAAGCAGTTGCTGGATTCTACGGTGGTCGATTTCGAGCAGTCGCTCGATCTGACGAGGGCTCTGTACGAGACCGGCATCGACTCGGAAGAAGCCGTGGCGCAAGCCGAGACTCAACTCGAAGCCACGCAAGCACAGGATGCCGCTTTGGGCATCCAACGGGCGCAGTTTGAACATGCCATCGCCATGCTGACCGGCCAACCGGCGTCGACGTTCTCAATTCCCATCGAACCGCTCAGCTCAAGCCCTCCGGCGATTCCCATCGGCGTTCCGTCCCAGCTTCTTGAGCGGCGTCCCGACATCGCCGCCGCCGAGCGCCTGGTTGCTCAGGCCAACGCCCAGATGGGCATGGCGAGAGCCGCCTACTTTCCGACGGTTACGTTAAGCGCCGCGGCAGGACTCGAAAGCACTTCCGTCGCCAGTTGGTTCACATGGCCGAGCCGCTTTTTCTCGATGGGTCCGGCGGCGGCGGAAACCCTTTTTGACGCGGGGTTGCGCCGCGCTACAGTGGAGCAATTCCGAGCCCAGTACGACGAGACCGTGGCCAACTATCGCCAGACGGTGCTAACGGCCTTTCAACAAGTTGAGGACAACCTCGCGTCGCTGCGGATCCTGTCGGTGGAGATTCAATATCAGGACACGGCGGTCAAATCGGCGGAAAAAAGCCTCGCGATAGCCAAGGATCGCTACAGCTTGGGAATCGATCCTTACCTGAATGTGCTTACCGCGCAGACCTCATTGCTATCCAATCAGGAAGTTGCGGTCAATCTTCGAATTCAGCAGATGACGGCCAGCGGAGGGTTGATCGAGGCGCTCGGCGGAGGTTGGAACGCCTCGCAGCTCCCATCGCCTGCGCAACTGATCAGTAAAGTACCCTAAGACTCAAAACTGAGTCCGCCTTGAACTCGACCGGGCCGGTGTTGGGCGCAAAATCCTGAAATTGAAATCTAAAGCGGGGGAGCAACTACTGCTTCTCGGCGACGAATGTTGACGTTCGGCCGGTCGACTTACCCGATACGACTATCGTCAGTCTCTTCCCATTGGGCGAGACGGTCATTTTCAATACTTCCACTACCTTGCCGTCCTGCTTGTGCGTCTCTTCAATGGTGCGGTCATTAAAGCGCCGCAGAGAGACAGAGTTGTACCCGTACTCTCCCCTGACTGGGTGGTCTTTTCCGTCGAGCTTCGCGGTGTAGCTCTCGCCTGTTGGTGCGGACATATTCATCTCATCGCCACTGCTCTTGTATGTCGTTATGAGGTCACTCTCACTCCCTTTAACCTTGTTGATTCGCCACGAGCCAGAGGTCCCATTCGCCCCAGCAGGTGCTTTTCCTACCCGCGTGAGCGTCACTTCCTCGCTTACCGGTTGACCGCTGTTTTCCGTATGGCCGATTATCTTCAC
This sequence comes from Terriglobia bacterium, assembly GCA_050018435.1. GTDB lineage: Bacteria > Acidobacteriota > Terriglobia > UBA7540 > UBA7540 > Bog-366. Next base: position 1,158 of record JBEKAD010000491.1, on the reverse strand, counting down.
TGTCAGAGTGTTGCCGTCGTCCGACACGGTATATGTCCGCTCGGTCACCGTCCTCCCGCCCTTCTTCGTCGTGCTTACAATCGACCTGGGATCAACTTCACGCACACTGATCGTGTCAAACGACTGGCCGGTGACGGACTGGTCCAGCCCATCAGCCTTCACGTGGATCTGCGGGTTGCAATAGAAGCAGTCATACTTGCCGTTGTTCACCGAAAAGACCAAAGGCTTGGGTGATATCTTGGTCTGGTCCATGTTGATGCGCCATGTGCCGTCGAATGGGCTTTGCGCAAGCGATAATGCGGGAGTCCACAACATCGGGATGAGAAACAGCGCGTAAGCAATGAGCCGCTCGATTTTGCTCATCCGAATTATCCTCCACCAAGATGCCCTTCTCGCTATTCGCCCATTATACTACTGGTCCCGTAGTTCTTCTCGTGGCGCGGAGCGAGCAGTAGTGACTCAGTTTGCCTTTTCGGTTGATAAAGCCAGTAGATTGTCGTGCATCGGGGATACCACGCTGATGTGAGCGAGTAACCCCTCATCTCATCCGGCCTCCTCCGGTCTGTACCGGACGGTACGGACCTCCGTCGGCCACCTTCCCCGATTTCTGGGGTCCGATGGACCCCATCGGGGTCCAGAAATCGGACTCCCCTGGGAGAAGGCTAAGGCTCGCGATCCCTAGCCCTCTCCAAGGGGAGAGGGTGGGCCGTGGCCGGCGCTTTCACCAGTCCGTCAGCCGACGGGGACGGTTGAGGGGTCACGTCATTAAATCCATGGGCAAACCGGCAATCATCGACTCCCGGAAAAGGAGATTATTCACCTTGACATTCTACCGGAAGGGTTGTACCTTCACCTAGTATGTCTACTAAAGAGCTACGGGAACGTATTGAATTGCTGCAGGGCACTCTGGACCTGCTCATTCTCCGCACGCTGCTGCTGGGGCCGGCGCACGGCCACGCCATCGCCAAGGCGATTGAATTCAGGTCCGACGACGTGTTGCAAGTCGAGCAGGGGTCGCTGTACCCCGCCCTGCACCGGCTCATCAAGCGGAGATGGATTTCGGTCCAGGAGGGCACCTCGGAGAACAATCGCCGGGCCAAGTTCTACCGGCTGACGGCCAAGGGGCGGCGTCAACTGGCGGTTGAGACCAGCAAGTGG
>JBEKAD010000490.1:0-6290 GCA_050018435.1 Terriglobia bacterium | reverse complement strand
CGTCTCCGAGCCTGCTTTTCCACGTTTGTGGCTCACGATGAAGATGCATGACCGCAACGATCAGCAGAACATCGACTCGCACCTGATAGATGACTCCATAAGGGAATTTATTGGTTCGGCAACGGCGGGTTCTCTTCGAAAGCGGTGTCCATGCTTCGGGGTATTGCAAAATCCTCTCGATGGTCCGCCGTATTTCTTCGGCGAATTGGGAGCCCAGCTCTGATTTCTGGGAATTATAGTAGGCGACCGCTTCTGCCAGCTCGGCTTGGGCGGGCGCTAGAAACTTAACCACCATTACGGTTTCACGCCGCGAATTGTGTCGAAGACATCTTTTGCCGGGACGGCTTTCATCTCACCTCGCTCAAACGCATCAAGGCGGTCTTCAGCTTCCTGCGCCCACAATTCGTCGAGTCTTCGGTCGTGCGATGCATCAAGACTTGTTAACAGGCGCTCTGCCAACTCAGCCCGCTCAACCGGTGGAAGGGATAACGCTTCCTCAAGAACTTCCGTGCCCCTCTTTGACATGACCGGTGCTCCCTTTGCTCTTCCGCATTGTAGCACGACTCATGGGTGGCGTATCCGTCCTGATGCTCTTTGTTGGGTTGTGTGCGGCCCTTACCTGACCGCCCATTGCACCACGGCATCCGACACCGGCAGCACCTCAGTTGCCTGGAAGAATCGCTCCAGAAACTGTCGTTCCTCTTCACTCAGACGGTGGTAACCGAGCGCCTTGATGTAGCTGATCACCGAGACAGCAGGGGTATGATCGGCAATAAACTGCCGAAGCGTGGCGTGCTCAGCTTGCGCGGCGTAAATGATAATATTGCTATCGAGGAGCATTACCGCTCACGGGTAGGCAACGTGCGCTCGTGGCGTGCCTCGCGCTGCCAGGCAACAGGATCGGTGATGGCGGCAAACGTCCCTCGGCTGGCCAGGGCGGCGAGTGCTTCGGCCATAACTCGCCCCCGTTCGCGTGCTGGTTCCAGAGGGGTGTCTTCCAGCGGCGTGATGTGTACGGGCACCGGCTGCGTCTGCTCAGGGCGCTGGTCGAGCCATTCCCCATGGTCACCGCGCAAGATCGCTTTATAGGTGCGCAACATATTCAGAGCATTCACAAGCCTTCCCCCTAGCCGCGCCGCCCATTGCGCGTCGCGGTGGAAAAGCCGCAAGGCCGGAGTGCGAGCCTTGCGCTACATTTTCCCCTGCGTGTCCCCCATCCCGCGACTTTGAACCAATTGGGTTTTATAAATACCATTTCCCAAATGGGCGCACCCATTGTATAATGGGATTATGAGCAGCAAAGTCACACTCGACAGAGCGGGCCGCGTCGTCATTCCCAAGACCCTCCGGGACGAGTTGCGCCTCGCCCCCGGCGACACTCTCTACCTTACGGTCAAGGGCGACGAGGTCATCTTGCGGCCCCGGAGCGGCTCGACGCCCCTCGAAAAGGAACGCGGCGTCTGGGTGTTCCGCACGGGCGAGCCGCTCACCGCCGGCGAAACGGAAGAAACGCTTCGCAACATCCGGGCCGAGCGCCAGCGCCAGAACGCCGGGGAGAGCCCGTGAAGGCTTTTCTTGATACCTCCGTGCTCGTTGCCACGTTTTACGCGGATCATGAGCACCATCCCGCCAGCATCGATCTCTTCCTGCGCTTCGGAAAAAAAGACGTCTGCTGCGGCGCGCACAGCCTCGCCGAGGTCTACGCCACCCTGACCGGGATGCCGAGCCGGCGCCGCGTCAGCGGCGATGAAGCCCTGCTGTTCCTCGGCGACATCCGGGAGCGGCTGACGGTCGTCTCTCTCGACGAGCAGGAGTATTTTCAAATGGCGGAAGCGTCCGCCGCGGCCCATCTCGCCGGCGGCGCGATTTACGACGCGATCCTCGGCCACTGCGCGCTCAAAGCCAAGGCCGAGGTCATCTACACATGGAACACCAAGGATTTTCTGCTCCTGCCCCCGGCCATCGCCGGCCGCGTGAAGAATCCCGGCACCATATGATTGCCCACGGAACAGTTAAAGCGGAATATTCCCGTGTTTTTTCGGGGGCAGGGTGTCGCGTTTGGTTTCGAGCATGTGGAGGGCGGCGATCAATTTGGGGCGGGTGTCGTGCGGCTCGATGATGGCGTCCACCCAGCCGCGCTCGGCAGCAATATAAGGATTGGCAAAGCGCTCGCGGAATTCTTCCACCTTTTCGCGGCGTAGTTGCTCGGCATCTTCCGCCTTTTGAAGATCGCGGCGGTAGACGATGTTCACCGCGCCTTCCGGCCCCATCACCGCGATCTCGGCTGTCGGGTAGGCCAGGTTGACATCCGTGCGGAGGTGCTTGGAGGCCATCACGCAATACGCGCCGCCGTAAGCTTTGCGGGTGATGATGGTAATTTTCGGCACGGTGGCTTCCGCGTAGGCGAAGAGCAGCTTCGCGCCATGGCGGATAATGCCGCCGTATTCCTGCTGCGTGCCGGGCAGGAACCCCGGCACATCCTCGAAGGTAATGAGCGGAATATTGAAGGCGTCGCAGAAACGCACGAAGCGGGCGCCTTTGACGGAGGCGTTGATATCGAGGCAGCCGGCCAGAACGGCAGGCTGGTTGGCCACGATGCCCACGCTTTGCCCGGCCAGCCGGGCGAACCCCACCACCAGATTCTTCGCAAAGTGCTCGTGGACTTCCACAAAGTAACCGTCGTCAACGACCCGCGTCACAATTTCTTTGATGTCGTAAGGCTTGTCAGGCTCAACGGGCACCAGAGAGTCAAGCAGCTCGTCTCGCCGGTCGGCCGGATCGCGGCTTTCGACGCGGGGCGGGTCCTCCTGGTTGTTCTGCGGCATGAAGCTGAGCAATTCGCGGATGAGCGCCAATCCGTCTGTGTCATCGCGTGCGATGAAGTGCGCTACGCCGCTGGTGGCGTTGTGGGTCATGGGGCCGCCCAGATCTTCCTTGCTCACATCCTCGTGCATGACGGTCTTGATGACGTCCGGTCCCGTGACAAACATGTAACTGGAGTTTTGGACCATCACCGTGAAGTCGGTAATGGCCGGCGAATAAACCGCCCCGCCCGCGCATGGTCCCATGATGGCGGAGATTTGGGGGATCACGCCGGAGGCTAGCGTGTTGCGCAGGAAAATATCGGCATAGCCCGCGAGCGACGCTACGCCCTCCTGGATGCGCGCGCCTCCGGAGTCGTTCAGGCCGATCACCGGCGCGCCGACTTTCATGGCCAGGTCCATCACCTTGCAGATTTTGGCGGCGTTGGCTTCACTCAGCGAGCCCCCAATCACGGTGAAGTCCTGCGCAAAGGCGTAGGCCAGGCGGCCGTTGATTTTCCCATAGCCGGTCACCACGCCATCGCCCGGAATGCGCTGCTCGGCCATGCCAAAGTCCTGGCAACGGTGCTCGACGAGCTTATCAATCTCCTCGAAGCTTCCTTCGTCAAAAAGCAGGAGGATCCGCTCGCGCGCCGAAAGTTTACCCTCCGCGTGCTGGCGGGCGCGCCGCTCCTCGCCACCACCCCCCTCCGCTTCCGCGTGGCGCCGGCGGAGTTCTTCGAGTTTTTGCTCCCGAGTCATTCCCAACCTGAACGGCACTATAGTCGAGAATGGTCATAGCAGGCAAGGGCGCGGTAAAACAACTTACCCGGCAGGCTATTTTCACAATGGGGACGGAAGGGAGCGTAGCGCGGACCTGTTTTGAAGGTCCGCGGTTCGTCCCCTAACGAAGACAAAAAGCCGCGGACCTACAAGACAGGTCTGCGCTACACGTGCTTGCGACCCGGCACGGAAATCTCCAAGCATGGTATTCAGCGCCCGGAATCGATCAACCCAACAAGCTTACCGTCCCAGCCGTCGACTGCGAGGTGGTACCCGAACTCCAGCCGAGTTGCTGTAGGTCTTGCTGGAGCGTCGAATAGGCCGTCTGAGCGGCTGACAAATTCCCAGCCTGGAGGGCTGATCCCAAGCTACTGAACAGTTGCGACAACGTACTGCTTGTGGAGGAGTTGGTAGTCTGCGAACTACCCCCCGCGTGGTGGTGATGGTGATGACTTTGGTCGGCTTGCTGGATGTCCTGTTGAAATATTGCGTAAGCTTGCTGTGCGGCCGACACGTTTCCGGATTGCAACGCCGATCCCAAGGCACTAAATGCTTGGGCCAGGGTGGTATTGCTTTGCAGGGGGCCCGAAAGGTTCTGACTCAGTGTGCTGAAATCCGATTGGGCTTGGCTGAGGTTCCCGGCCTGAAGATCCTGCCCCAGTCGTTGAAACTCACTTTGAATTTTCTGAGCCCTAGCTTGCCAGGTTTGCATACTTTGACTCAGGGAGCTGTTTGACGAAATGCCAGATACGGACATTGTCCACCTCGAATTGATTTTAGATTTTGGATTTTGGATTAATGACGGTGTGCGGCTGTTCTCCCTTCAATCCAAAATCGGAAATCCAAAATGGCTTTGGCTCCATGCCGCCGGAAAAGGACACTCGCAAGTTTCGGCCGTGGCCTTTCCAGTGCGGTCGCCACTTACCTTCCGGCAGTGCTGGACCCTGCTTTCGCATCCTTCTGACTGCAACCGGCGTTCCGTCCGTGCCTTTTCGGGAGCGGCTTGCAACTTGTTGGCAGGGAGAAAGTTGGCGATCAGACTTCCTGGGAAAATGAATACGCCCCACGCGGATGGGCAATAACGGCCCACGGAGGTGTTTTTCGCGGAGGGTTCGGCGGATTCTTCCCGGCGTTCGGGTAAAGCGTTCCGGTGGGGTTCCAGGTTGGGAATGCCACACCAGACTTCACAGGCGAGGATGGAATTGGTCGGCTGTTTGGGATCGTATTTCACACTGGTGGTCTGGCCGGGAAGGAACGGCGCGGCGGCGGCGATTTCCGGCAGGGCGCTCAGGTCTTGTGCCGCCTCGTAGGTGACGCCGGCCACCTCGTACTCATAAAGGAGAATTGGTCCGGCCGGGCCGTCCGCCACGGGCTCAGCCAGTTCCACGATTCTTCCTGGGAGAATGCGCCCGCAAGCGTTCACTCCCAATCGGCGCAAGCGTTCGAGCTCGTCAGGGCTTTTGCGTCGCCAGCGGCGCACAGTTCTCCATGCCCACATTCCCGCGAGTGCGATCGCGCCCGTCCCTGCAACGGCGATTCCCAAGTCCTTCGAAAGCGTCACTGTTTTTGGACGTCCCGAGTTATTCCTAGCTGCTGAGAGGCTGAAGGCTAAAGGCTGAAGACTTTTAACCTTCACCCTTCAACCTTCAGCCTTTACCCTTTTATTTCGTTTCCACTTCTTCTTTGTTCGAAGCCTTGCTTTCGTTTCCCGCGAGGTCAACGGCCGTTACATAGTAGGTGAGAGTCTTCCCCGGCGCGGCGGTCGCATCGCGGAAGATGGGCGTACGCAGGAGTTCTTTGTTCACCCGCTGGGCGGTTTGATTTTCCAGGCGATAGACGTTGTACCCCGCTAAATCGGCTTCGGTGTTGGCCGTCCACACCAGTTCCACCGCGCCCGCCGAGTAGATGCTCGACAATCCCTGCGGGGGGGCGGGCGGGAAGACATCGCGGGGCGTGACCTTCACTGCCGGGGAGGCATCGCTCATGGCCAAATGGCCGGGCTTACCAAAAATCGCACGCACTTGGTAATAATAGGTTTGGCCGAATTCAAATTGGTTATCCCGGTAGGGGGAGGTGGCCGTCTCTCCCCGCAGTTCATAGCCGGCGGCCGGGCCCGTAGCACTGCGATAAATGCGGTATCCGGCAAGGTCATGGAGGGGTTCGCCGCTGAGCGTCCTGGCGGGTGGGGGAAATTGAACCTCCACGGCCTTTTCGGTGACCACGCAGTGGATGCTCCCCACGGGCTCCGAGACGTCGAAGATCGGCACGTCCACGAGGTTGGAAGGAGCGCTTTCGAGCGCCCGGTGCCGGAATCCCCGCGTCAGCGTGCGGACCCCCACCACCAGGGTCTGCCCGCGCCAGTCGTGAAATTCCCGCTCGGTCAGATGCGCGGAGTAGGAAACATTATTGCCCTGGGCGTACGGCAACCACTCCTCGGGGATGAGCCGCGTCCAGACCTCCGGCTCCGGCAGCTTGGCGAGGCCCGTGCCCTGGAGGGCGACGGCGCGAAGAATCTCGACCTCCAACGGGTTCGTCAAACGCTCGCCCTCCGTCGTCTGCTGGGGGAGGCTGAAGTGGATTTCCAGACTTTGGCCGATTTGCACCACGGAAAGGTCAGTGATTTTTGCTGGCCGCTCCAGACGGGGGGGATGGGGAGTTCCCTGCACGCCGCATGCGTACAGCCACCCGGCGGCAGAAGCCAATACC
>JBEKAD010000489.1:0-4778 GCA_050018435.1 Terriglobia bacterium | reverse complement strand
GCCTTGAAGTCACGCCCAAGACGACGACAAAGGCGGCGTCGAGCCGCCGCAGTCCACGGTGCCTTTGGCACGTCCATTTTCAAAGCAGAGGCGCGGAGGCGCGTGGTATCCTAATACTTGAGGAATGCCCGATTCTCCAGGGGGCGATGGCTATTGAAGATCGGAGGTAGGATTTGGCTATGAGTTATTGGGGAAAAGTGTCGAAGGGGACGGTAGCTCTGCCGCCGGAAGCCGATTTGCCGGAGGGCACAGAGGTCCGCGTGGAACCTGTGGTTCCGAAAACCCTGGCGGAGCGCCTTAAGGGCATCATTGGAACCGTGCACGGCGGGCCTTCCGACTGGGCGGAGAATCACGACCATTACATTCATGGGATGCCCAAGAAGTGAAGCCTTTATTCGCCGACACGTTCTATTTCCTTGCTCTTTTACACCTGGATGACGACGCCCACTCCCGCGCGCTGGGCTTTTCAGAAACGTGCAGCGAGCCCCTCCTCACCACCGCATGGGTTCTTACCGAAGTGGCTGATGCCTTAGCGGTGCCTGGGATGCGAGAAAGCTTCACACGCTTGTTGACTGCCCTGCGGGGTGACCCGGCCTGTATGATCGTGCCACCCACTCAAACCCTTTTTGACCAAGGCGTGGAACTCTATGCCGAACGTCCTGACAAAGATTGGTCGCTGACCGACTGTATCTCTTTCGTCGTCATGCGACATCAGGGCGTAACACAAGCGCTCACCGGTGACCATCACTTTGAACAAGCGGGCTTCACGGCTCTGCTAAAATAGCAAAAGTAATGTAGCGCAGACCCATTGTTTGGCCGGGTCTCATCGCCTCTGCGGTATAGACAGCCATGACCAAACCTAATCCCACCAACACATCCCTGCTCATCCGTGACATCCACACGGTGATCACGATGGATGCGCACGACACCGTTCTGCGCGGCGGATTCATTTACGCCGAGGGCGGAGAAATCAAGCAAGTGGGGAAGCGTCCGCCCGAGCGGTTGCGCGCCGACCACACGATCAGCGCTCGATATGCGGTAGCCCTGCCGGGACTGATCAACACCCACCATCATCTCTACCAGACGCTGACGCGCGCTTGCGCGGCTGCCGCCGACAAGGAACTCTTTGACTGGCTCCGCACGCTTTATCCCCTGTGGGCGCGCCTTGACGAAGAATCGCTGCATGTGGCCGCCTTGGTGGGTATAGCGGAGCTGCTGCTGTCCGGTTGCACGACCACCTCGGACCATCATTACCTTTTTCCTCGCGGCCAAACGAAACTGATCGATGCGGAAATTGCCGCCGCTCGCAAAATCGGCATGCGATTTCATCCGACGCGGGGAAGCATGAGTGTGGGCGAAAGCCAGGGAGGTCTGCCGCCGGATTCCGTGGTGCAGAGCGAAGACGAAATCCTGGGGGATTGCGAGCGGCTGATTCGCAAATATCACGATCCCGCTCCAGGCTCGATGCTGCGGATTGCGCTTGCGCCCTGCTCGCCGTTCTCCGTATCGGAAGAATTGATGCGCCAAACCGCCGCGATGGCGGAGCGCCACCAGGTGCGAATGCACACCCATCTTGCTGAGACTCGGGATGAACAGGACTATTGCCTGAAACATTTCGGCAAACGCCCCCTGGATTTTATGGCGGATGTGGGCTGGCTGGGTGGGACCACCTGGGTCGCGCACGCGATTCATTTCAATTCTCGGGAGGTCAACCGCCTGGGCCGCGCCCGCGTGGGGATCGCGCATTGCCCCAGTTCGAACATGCGATTGGGTTCCGGCATCGCCCCGGTTCTGGCGCTCGGCCGCGCCGGCTCGCCGGTGGGCCTGGGAGTTGACGGTAGCGCCTCCAATGACAGTTCCCACATGCTGGCGGAAGCGCGCCAGGCTTTGTTGCTCAATCGCCTGGCGCACGGCGCCTCGGCCCTCAAAGCAATTGAGGCTCTGCGCATGGCGACGGTGGGAGGCGCCGCGTGTCTCGGTCGCGATGACATTGGAAGTCTCGTCGCGGGCAAGCGCGCGGACATTGCGCTGTTCGATCTCCGCGACGTGGGTTACAGCGGGGCTGAAGACGCGGGAGCGGCCCTGGTGCTCTGCGCTCCCACCCGCGTGGAAACCCTAATTGTGGAAGGGCGAGTGGTGGTGGAAAACCACGAGCTCAGGACCGTCGCGCTGGCCCCCCTCCTGGCTCGCCACCGCCGTTTTGCCGCCAAAATGGTTGGAAGCCCACGACTGCTTTGATATACTCCAGACCACTAATGTTTGGGATCTCTCGAAGCTGGAAACTGGAAACTGGAAACTCGAAAGTCGCAGTGAGTTTCGAGTTTCCAGTTTCGATTTTCGACCTTCGACCCATGTTTGACCACATTGAGTGTTTCTACAGACCTACCACCATCCGCGAAGCATTGCTGTTGCTCCGCAAGGTGGGAAAGCACGGACGGATTGTGGCCGGCGCGACAGACATCGTCACACAGGCCGACCGATCAACGCATTTCCTCGTCGACATCACTCATCTGGGATTGGATTATGTCCGGGGAAATAGCAGGGGATGCGTGATCGGCGCCACGACGACACTGGCGGCGCTCGAACATTCGCCGGTAATTCGCGCCCTCGCCGGCGGGATTCTGGCCAAGGCTGCCTCCACGTGCGGCTCGATTCAAAACCGCAACATGGCGACCGTGGGAGGCAACCTGGCGAACGCCTCTCCCGCTGCGGATATTGCTGCGGCGCTTCTGGCGCTCGACGCACAGGTTGTGATGGCCAGTTCGCGCCGCAAGCGCAAAATCGCTCTGGCCGAATTCTACTCTGGCCCGCACCGGACCGTCTTAAATGGCGCATTGCTGGAGGAAGTCATTATCCCCGCGTTGCCTGGCGGCGGGCGCCTGGGTTGGTCATTTCAAAAGCTCGGACGCACGGAGACGGACATTTCCCTAGTGAACGTGGCGGCGGGGTTACAGGCCGACGCACACGGGCGCATCAAGTGGGCGCGCCTCGCTCTGGGAGCGGTGGGACCCACGCCGCTGCGAGCCCGGAATGCGGAAGCCTTGCTGCTGGGGAACACACTCAACGAAGACCTGCTGACGCAGGTCGGTGAAGCGGTGATGAAAGAGGTCAGCCCCATCAGCGACGGCCGGGCTTCCGCCGAGTACCGTCGCGAGATGAGCGCGGTGCTGGCGCGGCGAGCTCTGTGTGAGTGCGCTGCCCAAGCTGGGTGCGTAGGGGCACGCCATGGCGTGCCCCTACATCAAATTTCGGATCTACCGTTATGAACACCATGCAACTCTGCCTCATCGTGAACGGCGAACCGAAACAGTGGACCATCGCGCCCGGCGACCTCTTGCTGGATGTGTTGCGCCGCGAAGGTTATTTCGGTGTGAAGCGAGGCTGTGAAACGGGTGAGTGCGGCGCCTGCACGGTTCTGGTGAACGGCAAACCTATTAATTCCTGCTTGATGTTTGCGGCGCAGACGGAGGGGTGCGAGGTCCTGACCATCGAAGGCGTCGAGCGGGACGGAAAACTGGATCCGCTTCAGGAAGCTTTTTTGGAATACGGCGCCGTGCAGTGCGGGTTTTGCACGCCCGGAATGATTTTGAGCGCCAAAGCATTGCTCGCGGAGCGCCCCGATCCCACGGAAGCGGAAGTGCGTGAAGCGCTGGCTGGAAATTTTTGCCGTTGCACCGGCTACCTCAAGCCGGTGGAAGCGGTCCTGGCTGCGGCGCGGGTTTACCGGCAAAAAGGCCGAAAGACGAAAATCGAAAAACGAAAATCGAAACTCGCAAGCTAATTGACGATTTTCGAGTTTCGATTTTCGAATTTCGAGTTTCGGTCTTCGATACTGAAAACCATGAGTACCAAGCATTCCATTGTCGGCAAGAATCTTCGCAAGGTGGACGGGTTCAAGCTCGTCACCGGCCGCCCGGCGTTCACCGACGACATTCACATACCCGGATTGCTCTACGGCAAGATTCTGCCCAGCCCGCACGCGCACGCGCGCATCAAGCGGATTGACACGCGCAAAGCCAAGGCGCTTCCCGGCGTGCACGCCGTGCTGACCTACCAGGATGTTCCACGTGTTCCCCACACCACCGCCGGTCAAGCCTGGCCGGAGCCTTCGCCCTACGACACCTATCTGCTCGACTCGAAGATGCGCTTCGTGGGCGATCGCGTGGCGGCGGTCGCGGCAGAGAGCCGCGCCATAGCGGAAGAGGCGCTGCGGCTCATTGAAGTCGAGTATGAAGTTCTGCCTCCTGTCCTCGACATGGAGCATGCCATGGACGCCGGCGCGCCGGTGATTCACGATGAGCCGGATTCCAAGGGCATCCACGACGCCCAGCACAACCTTGCCGGATATATTCTGAAGGAAATCGGCAACGTGGAAGACGGATTCCGCGAGGCCGACCTTGTCATCGAGCGCGAATTTCGCACTCAGCGCGTGCAGCATTGCATGATGGAACCGCACGTGACCATCAGTTGGCTTGACTCCGATGACCGGCTGGTTATCCGGAGCAGCACGCAGGTGCCTTTTCACGCTCGCCGCCAGGTGGCCATGATCCTTCAAATCCCCGTGCAGCGGGTGCACGTGATCAAACCTCGCATTGGGGGCGGCTTCGGCGGCAAGCAGGAAATGCTGCTGGAAGACATCTGCGGGGCGCTCACCCTGGCCACGCGCCGGCCGGTGAAAATCGAATACACGCGCGAAGAAGAGTTCTACATGGCGCGCAGCCGGCACCCGCAAATTCTGAACATCAAGATGGGCGTGAAGCGCGACGGAACGCTGCTGG
>JBEKAD010000488.1:0-4787 GCA_050018435.1 Terriglobia bacterium | reverse complement strand
ACACGTCACGCTCGCAGAGGGGTCGCTTAACCGACCGGTGTACCCAGGAGGGGGCTCAGTCTGGGCGGTCATGCTAGCCGGACGTACCGCAAGAATCCCTCCGAGCACGAGTAAGAATGTTGCATGATGAACAATACGGTTCTTGGACATGAGTACCTCCACTTTTGGAGCAAGCACGTAAACTTCCATTACGTTTTGTTCTGTTTTGTTCTGTTCTGTTCTGTTCTGCAAGGACTTAGCGGCAGGGGCGTCCCGGGGGCCTGAGCGGCATGTGCAAGCTCTTGCAGTTAGATGGCGAACATTTTCACAGCCAGCGACAACCCTTGCAGAAGTCTGTCTTCGCCCCGATGCTCGCTCCCATCCGCACGCCTCTTTGCGTGCACCCGGCGTGCCATGCGCCCCTACGCCCCACCCGGGTGCATCCTCTGTATTGCAATACCGTAAAATCTTCTTTTTTTGCAAGATTTTCGTACTATTTGAGGTATTACGAGAATAAGAACGGCCTGATCGTTTCGTTGCGGCTCCGCCGCGCTTTGCTACCTTGTCTATGCGCGCGACGCCACGATGCGAGCAGCCGCTGGCCCATGACCACTCAGGATGGCAGCATTGGAGGGTTTTTCCGCAGCCTGTTAAGCCGGTTTTGGTCCGGCCCCGGTAGGGGCCAACCGTGGGCAGCCGCAGGTATTAACCTGCGGACAGCAGAACCCACCCGACTTCCCAACCCGTCAGCCGACGGATTGACCCTACGAGGGTTCGGCCCCTCCAGGGCCGGAAGTATCTCTCGGCTTCCATTTCCGTAGGTTTCATCCCGCAGGGCCGGACCAAAAGAGGGCTACGGCTACTCATGGCGTCGACTCGACCACGTGCTTAAGTAAACGCCTGTGGGGAAAGATCCTTTCACCCGCCCTCGTACCTCGGCCACCCGCCGGCGAGGGAGAGGGGTACCGAAGGCGGGAAGGCGCGAGCCGGCATTCGTGTCCTCGTTCCTGAAGTCTAAATCCTGACTCCTAAGAGCAGGATTTAGGATCAAGGATTAAGGATCAAGTGGTAAGGCGTCAAACGCCCCTTTACCCCTCTCGGCTTCCTCGGCCCCTAAATCCTGAATCCTGACTCCTCAATCCTGTTTTTTCAGTACTCCGTCCGGTGGGGAGACGCAACGTTGACACCCTCGTGAAGTCTGATATCTTAGGTTTCTAGTTCGGGGACAGAGGAGATACGGCATGAAAACTGAGCAGACTTTCACTCGGCGAAGATTCCTGGAAGGCGCGCTGGCGGGCGCCTCGGGCCTGGCGTTGACTCAGGCGAACCCATCGCGGCCTTCTGCGAATCCTCGCCAATGGAAATTCGGGGTGGTAGGATCCGGTAGCCGTGCCCGCAACGCGCATCTGCCGATTCTCCGCGACTACTTTCCCGAGGTCGAAGTGGTGGCTCTCTGCGATATCACTTCCGATAACCTTCAGGAAGGTCTTAAGGTTTATGGAAAGACCGTGGCCGCGTACAGCGATTACAACAAAATGCTATCCGAGCATCCGGAGTTGGACGCCGTGGTGGTGGTCGTGCCGAATTTCCTGCATGCTCCCGTGACCCTCGCCGCGCTCGCGGCCGGCAAGCACGTCCTGACCGAGAAGCCCATGGCCACGCACGTGGCCGACGCCACAAAAATGATCGAGGCGGCCCAAAAGCAACAGCGCGTGTTGCAGGTGGGATTTCAAATGCGTTACTCACTGCTGTTCCGGCGAATGGCAGAGTTGCTTCGCCAAGGCGCGATTGGAGACCTCGAGTTGGTTTTTGCCGCGCTCTTTCGCAGCGACTGGAATCCGAAAAGTTGGAAATACACCGACCCCAGGACGGGAGTCAGCACGAATTGGCGATTTCTGACTTATACCGCCGGCACTTCCTTAATGGAGGACGGCATTCACGAGCTCGATGTCATTCACTGGCTGGCGAACGCCCGGCCCGAGCTCATCCAAGCCCAGGGCGGCAACAACGTGTACCGCGATCGCGAGACCATCGACAACGCCGGCCTGCTGATCGAGTTCGCCGGCCAAGTCCGCTGTAGTTTCGGATTTTCGCTCTTTACACCGGTCGAGGACGGCTTGGTGATGCGCTTCTACGGCTCCCAAGGAGAGATGACCTTCCGCCGCGAAAGGGATGCTCAGTATGTTGTCATCAATCGTTACCACGGAATGCCACAGAGTATCGAGGTCCCTTACTTTCTACCCGAGGAAACGGAGATTTGGGAAGATCTCAGCAAGCGCCGCCACACGCACGCGCCCATGGAATTCGACAACGAGATTTCAACCGTGCGCGTCCACAAGACATTCCTGAAATCTCTGGAGAGCGGCGAGGCTCCTTTCTCCAACGGCGACGCAGGGCGCGACGCGATTCACATGGCGCTGGCGGCGGAGCACTCTTTGCGGACAGGGCAACCCATCGCTTGGGATTCCTCCGACATCACGCTGTAGAGTAGGCCCGGCAATTCTTGACCTTATCCGCGCCAACAGACCAGTTTTAACTCGGTCATCTCCTCCACGGTGAAATGCGGCCCCTCGCGCCCGATTCCACTTTTCTTAACCCCACCGTAAGGCATATGGTCGGCGCGATAGCTCGGGACGTCGTTCACAATTACGCCTCCCACGCGCAACTGACGGGCCGCTTGAAATGCTCTGCCAAGGTCGCGCGTGCAGATGCCGGCCTGCAAACCGTACTCGCTGGCATTCACGGCATCGACGGCCTCTTGCAGAAAACGGTAGGGATGTAAAACCACTACCGGCCCGAAGACCTCGCGACAGCAGACCTCCAGGTCGGGAACGACATCGGCGAGGATGGTCGGCTCCATCGTGGCGTTTTGTCTCTTCCCTCCGGCGAGCACACGCGCTCCACGGGAACGGGCGCGCTCGATCCACTCTTCCACTCGCTCCGCCTCACCCAAAGTAATTAGGGAAGAAATATCGGTGCTCTCGTCGAGGGGGTGCCCGATCTTGAGTTCTTGGGTGGCAGCGACGAAGCGCTCCGTGAATTCCTTTTCAATGGATTCGTGGACGTAAATATTCTGCACCGAGATACAGACTTGCCCGGAATGCGTAAAGCTCCCCGTTACGCAGCGTGGAATCATCGTGTCCAGGTCGCAGTCGGGCTCGAGGATGACCGAGGAATTCGAGCCTAATTCCAGGGTGACGCGTCGCAGGCCGGTTTGCGCGCGTATTTGTTCTCCGACGGGGACGCTACCGGTAAAGGTGATCATCGCCACTCGCGAATCGGTGATCAATGGCGGCCCCAACTTGCCCCCTGACCCGGTTACGACGTTATAGGCGCCCACGGGCGCGCCCGCCTCCTGGATCAATCTGGCTAGACGCAGCGCGCTGAGCGGAGTGTTCCCGGAAGGTTTGTGAACCACACTGTTGCCTGCCGCCAAGGCCGGTCCAATCTTGTGCAGGGCAAGGTTCAAGGGGTAGTTGAAAGGAGTAATAGCGCCGATAACTCCCACCGGCTCGCGCACGGTCATGGCCCAACGCCCTTTTCCGATGGGGGCCGCCTCCATCGGAATCACTTCGCCGCGCAGGTTGCGGGCAGCGTCGGCGGAAGCGATCAGGGTTTGTTGGCCGCGCTCGACCTCGAGCCGCGCTTCGCGAATCGGCTTTCCGGTTTCATAGCAGACGAGCAGGGCAAACTCCCCGGCATCGCGCTCCAGCAAGCGGCGCATGCGTTCGAGGAGTTCGGCGCGCTCGTATTGGGCGAGCCGCGCCATCGCCGGCGCTCCGGCATGAGCCGCCGACACCGCGCGCTCGGCCGTCGCGGCCTCTGCCTCATAAACTTCTCCGACCGGCGTGCCATCGTAGGGGAGATGGATCGTCCGCAGTGCGCCCAAGCGTACCCACTCACCGCCGATGAACATGGGGAATTCCTTTTTTTCAATGGTTGCCGTGGCCATGGGTCATACTCCCTATTTTATTTGCTCGCGGTACTGTAAGCGTCAAGCCACGCACATCCGCTCCCCAGCCGGTACCGGCAGAGTAATTCCCGCATGAGGGATATACGCGACCCGCGCTCCTCCTCTCGACCTGCACAGTTCCGTGAAGCCGCAGAAAGGCATTCTTTCGTATTTCCAATAGACTCGTCAAACCCTTCCGCTTGAAATCCCGGTGACCAGAGAATTCCGCTGAGCTTTGACCCTCAACGATGTATTTTCCCAAGCATTTTGACGAAGTTTCAGTATGGCAAACTCGCTCGGTTGCGAATAGCGCGATTATCGTCTTTCCTTTCAACAGAATTCCGTCATCTCACTGATTGTCGTGCAACCTGCGTATTCTCGGCCAAGAAGTTGGGTCGGTCGTTGTCCATTTTGTCACACTCGCCTGTGTTTTCATGCACATAGCTGGGTCGATCTTCATTTTTAACATCTCTATCGGTCAGCGGGTACGGTCAAAAACTTTGCTTCATCAGGTCGATAACCTGTTGAATTGCTGGGGGAAGCTGGATTTTCTGCTTTCTCCCCCCTGGGGACGTGGTGAGCTAGGAGGGAGGGGTGAGCCGGGGACGGGCTGCCGTGTGCAAAAACCGAACGGAGTCGTGCGTGGCCGCTCATTAACCCCGGCGCGCGGCAGCAGACGTTTCCACCACCTCAGGAACCCGCTACATCGCTCAATCGCGATTCTTGGGTCTTCGTGGGTGCGCGACATAAAAGTGGGAACCAGGCAGCTCTCTTTTTTTGTGGCACGTAACCTAGCGTAATGTTACGCTAGGTTGAGGAGGGAAATTTCCTATGCCTGAGTCTCTCGCGGAACTCG
>JBEKAD010000487.1:0-4797 GCA_050018435.1 Terriglobia bacterium | reverse complement strand
CCTTCGTGACAGTTAATCTCCTGATCGCTTCTCGCGTTCCCAAACTGCACCTAACTCACGGGCGCCGTGGATCAGCCCAAGGATGTGGAGGGTCTCACCTGAAAGTGAATAGACGAGGCGATAATTCCGCACGAAAATCTCCCGGATGTCCGGCTGCCCCAGCTCGGGCACAATCCGGCCGCGTCCAGCAAATCGGGAAAGGGAACGAGATGCGTCGCGAACCTCGCGAGCAAAAGCGGCGGCGTAGTGCGCGGAATCTCTCGAGATGTATTGGGCGATCTGTTCAAGGTCGCCCCAAGCTGTCTCGGTCCAGATTACTCGCCGGTCCATTGGCGCATCCTTCGCTCCACCTCTTCCTGGCTGAGCCCCCGGCCTTCTTTCACATCTCTCAACCCTCGTTCGATCTTTTCCCGCACGTAGATGTGGTACTGGATGTCCTCGAAGGATGCGTTATCGGGGATATGTTCAAGAATTCTGCGGACTTCTTCTTTGGCGGAACCCACACTTGCCTCCAGGCCGTGCCCTTCTAACCCTATGATACATCGCCGAAGCGGCCTCAACAACCCGTCTCGGGGTCGGGTAGTGGTGTCATTTGGGGCGACTGGGCTTTTCTTGCGGGCCTGCGAAGGCAGTCATTCCCGCGAAGGCGGGAATCCAGTCCGTCGGCGGCGCATCTCCAATGGCTTGTCGAGTGGATTCCCGCCTTCGCGGGAATGACTGCACCTGGGAGCGCCCGTGTCTCGTAAAGGACACCAGTACCCGGCGTTGCAGTTCGGCAATGGCCCGGGTTAGAGCATCTGCGCGATGATGCCCGGGACAGCTTGGAGAGATTCGTCAAGCTTCGCGGGATTCTTGCCACCGGCTTCCGCCAGGTCTTTGCGACCTCCGCCGGAACCTTCAACGTAAGTCGCCGCCTGCTTTACGATCTTGCCCGCGTCAAGCTTAGCAGTAAGGTCCTTCGTTACGGCAGCGATGAGGGAAACCTTTCCCTCCGCCACGCTGCCCAGTACGATCACGCCCGATTGGAGCTTCACGCGCAGGTCGTCCACCATCTGCCGCATGGCGGCGCGGTCCGTCACCTCAACCCGCGCCGCGACCACCCGCACGCCTTTTACCTCGCGCGCTTGCTGCACCAAGTCGCCGGCTGCGGAAGCCGCACGCTTCATTTGTTGCGCTTCCAGTTCTTTACGGAGCTTCCTCTCACTTTCGGTGAGCTTTTCGATGGCCTCCATCAATTCGCCCGGTTTCGAGCGCAACGCCTCGGAAGCCTGCGCCAACGACTGGCTCTGCCGTCGCAAGAATTCGAGCACGCCCGTACCCGTTAGGGCTTCGATGCGACGCGTGCCCGCCGCCACGCTGCCCTCGGAGATAATCTTGAAAAGCCCGATGTCACCCGTGCGCCGCACGTGCGTGCCGCCGCAGAGTTCCTTCGAGAAGTCATCAATCGTGAGCACCCGCACTTGGTCCGCGTACTTTTCCCCAAAGAGCGCCATGGCCCCCGTGTTCACCGCCGTGTCAAGGTCCATGACGGTCGTCACGACCTCCTCGTTCTTGAGGACGTGCTCGTTCACCAAGTCCTCAATGTCGAGCAGGTCTTGCTCACCCAGCCCCGTGTAGTGAGTGAAGTCGAAGCGCAAGCGGTCCGGCGCGACCAGCGAGCCGGCTTGCTTGACGTGCGTCCCCAGCGTCTTCCGCAATGCCGCATGGAGCAAATGCGTGGCCGTGTGATTCCGCCGCGTTGCATCCCGCCGCTCAGTATCGACAACGGCGGTGACAACGTCTCCCATCCGAAGTCCCTCGCGTGCCACGGCCTTGTGGACGATCAATCCGCTCACGGGATAATACGTGTTAAGGACGTGCGCAACTTCGTGGTCCGTCGCCGAAGCAAGGAAATGACCTGTATCGCCCACTTGCCCACCCGCCTCAGCATAGAAGGGTGTGTGGTCGAGGACAATTTCCACTTCGTCTCCGGGATTGACCTCCGATAGGAGCTCACCTTTTTGAACCAACGCCATGATGCGGCAATCGGCAGAAGTCGTCTGTGTGTAACCATCGAAAACCGTCTTGCCGTCTTCCGCGAGCTTCAAAAACACCGGTGAGGCAACTTTCTTCTCCGCGCCTTTCCACGAAGCCCGGGCGCGCTCGCGCTGTTTCTGCATCTCGGCCTCGTAGCCTTCCAGATCAACGTCGAGCCCGTAATTCTTCACGACGTCTCGAACGAAGTCCGGACGGAGACCGAACGTGTCATGGAGCATAAATAGAGCTTCTCCCGGCACCCAAGCTTGTCCGTCTGGCGGTACGCGCGAATCGGCGGCGCTACCTAGGGCCGGCGCATGTTCCGGCGAAAACCCCGCGAACAACAGCTTCGCCCCAGCCAGGTTAAGTCGGTTGTGGTTAAACAGCTCGGCATGCTGAAACCCTATCCATTCTCTGCCGCGCATGGAAAATCCCGCCGGGACAGACCTGAAGAAAACCTGTCGCGCTTCTTTATTCGCGTCCGGGAGATATTTTCGGACATACTCGAATCGCCACGCGGCACCCGATGGGGTCATTACAGGAAATGAGTCCAAGGCCACTAAGCCAGCGCGGGTAGTTTGTGCGTACCGCTCCTCTTCAATCTTGATGGCCTTGGCGACGTGGTGCGCGGTCTCGACGAGCTCCGGATACGCGTCTTTCATTATGTCGACAACGCGGCTGCTGATCTTGTAGAGGAACGGCTCATTCAAGCCGAGGGTCTGGCCGTGGTAGAGGGCGCGGCGCATGATGAGGCGCAGGACGTATCCGCGACCCTCATTCGAGGGCAGGACGCCATCGGAAATCAGGAACGTAGCCGCGCGCGCGTGGTCGGCGATGATGCGCAGGGAAACATCGATATCGTGGTTCGCACCGTATTCAACATTAGCAAGGTTTGCCGCCTCTTCAATCAATGGCCGAAAAAGATCGGTATCGAAGTTTGAGAGTTTTCCTTGCAGCACAGCGGCGAGGCGCTCCAGGCCCGCGCCCGTATCGATGCTGGGCCGGGGCAGCGGCGTCATCACGCCCTGCTCGTCACGATTGAACTGCATGAAGACGAGATTCCACAACTCCACGTAACGGCCGCAGTCGCAAGGAAACTTGCAGTCGGCGTGCCCCAGGTCGCTCGCGGCCGGGCCCAGGTCGTAATGGATTTCCGAGCACGGCCCGCAGGGGCCCGTATCGCCCATCTGCCAAAAGTTGTCATGCTCATCCAGGCGGAAAATGCGGTCGCGCGGCACGCCGACGTCCTGCGCCCAAATTCCCTCGGCCTCGTCGTCCTCCCGGAACACCGTCACGTAAAGTTTTTCGCCCGGAATGGCGAAATCCTTGGTGATAAGTTCCCACGCCCAGGGAATGGCTTCTTTCTTAAAGTAATCGCCAAAGGAAAAATTGCCGAGCATTTCGAAGAAGGTGTGATGGCGAGTGGTGCGGCCGACTTGCTCGAGGTCGTTGTGCTTGCCGCCCGCGCGCACGCACTTTTGAGACGAGCAGGCGCGCACGTAGTCGCGGCGCTCGCGCCCCAGGAACACATCCTTAAACTGGTTCATGCCCGCATTTGAAAAAAGCAAAGTCGGGTCACTTGCTGGAACAAGCGAGGATGACGGCACCACGCGGTGGCCGCGGCCTGCAAAAAAGTCCAAAAATCGGGTTCTGATCTCGTTTGATGTCATAGTAAAGAATTTAACACAGAGAGCACGGAGAAGAACCTCGCACAGAGAACACGGAGGCAGGCAGGATTACCTCTGTGTCCTCTGTGTTGAGTCTTTCCTCCGTGCCCTCTGTGTTAAAGCTTCAAAAACACGGAGGACACAGGGAAAGCCCATTTCATCTGCACTCGTCCGCGATGTGTCAAGAGCTTTAAGAATGCTCTGTATCCTGCTCCAACCCCGAACTTTCCAGATCCGCGGGCTCAAAATCTTCCGCGATGGGAGAGAGCTCCGGCCTTGCGCGCACCGCTTTTATAATATCACCCGCGTTGAACCCCAGCCGCATCAGACCTTGGCAGAGCGAGTGGAACTTGCCACGAGCCAGCGGCAAGCAAATAGCGCGAACCTTTTTGTCCAATGCCTTTTCCAGGAGCGCTTGCGCCGGCGTGTCTTGATAGACCCGTTCCACCGCCGGCTCGATTTCCCGGTAGTTTACGAGTTTGGCTTTCAGTTCGCGCCGGAGGCGATGGGGCCCGAAGGCGCGGTTATGGGCGAGTGAATACGCGTACTGTTCAGCAAATTTGCGGTCGTCGAGGTAACCCAGTTCGCGCAGGCGGGCGATGGCCTCAGCCACCTGCCCACTTTGGGGGCATTTTTTTTCGAGGGCTCGCCGCATTTCGGCGATGGAATAGGGGCGGCGCGCCAACATGCGCAGCGCCGCCGTAAGCGGATCGGACGGGGCCTGCTTACTTTTTCGCAAACCGGTCAACCTGGCTGGATTTCTCCATCTCTTGACGGGCGGCGTCGGCCGTGTTGCTGATGCCGGCGATCCGCAGTTTGAACTCGTCGGGGTTGGTGGAATTGCCCAAGGCTTCTTCCAGCGTGATCAGCCCCTGGCTGTAGAGGTCATAAAGAGACTGGTCAAAGGTTTGCATGCCGTATTGTGAGACGCCCGCCGAGATGGCGTCATGAATCAGGCGGGTCTTATCAGGGTTGATGATGCAATCTCGAATATACTCGGTGGCGATGAGCACTTCCACCCCCGGACAACGTCCAATGCCGTCCGCCTTGCGTACCAGGCGTTGGGAGACAATCGCCTTCAGGGTGCTCGCCAACTGCAAGCGAATCTGCTTCT
>JBEKAD010000486.1:0-4801 GCA_050018435.1 Terriglobia bacterium | reverse complement strand
TTAGATCTCGATTAGCGGCGAACCTCGGGAGGAGTTATGGCAATTTCGATTAGTCTGATAAACATGAAAGGGGGCGTTGGAAAGACCACTCTTGCCGCGCAACTCGCCCACGCCGCCGCCCGCAGAGACCTCCGGACTTTGGCGGTGGACCTCGACCCTCAGGCCAACCTGAGTCAGGCACTGCTCAGTCCGGAAACATATGTCAAACACCTCCGGGACAAGAGGCCAACGATTGTCCAAATTTTCGAGCAGTATTTCCCTCCGACAGAAGGGTCTTCAAGTCCTCAACCCCTCGACATCGGTCAAGTCATTTTGAAGAAACCCACATACTCGTCCAAACTCGATTTAATAGTCAGCCGGCTTGAGCTGTCGCACACCCTCAAGAACCCGACCGGCAAGGAGCGGCGGCTTGCGAAGGCCTTGAGCAGAGTTGCCGACGAGTACGATCTCATTCTTATTGACTGCGCGCCAACGGAGTCCATCCTTACTGAAGCCGCATACCACGCAAGCCGATACGCCCTCGTTCCCGTGAAACCAGAGTTCCTGGCGACCATTGGCCTTCCTCTTCTGGCGCGCTCGATCCGGGAATTCAAGTACGAAAACGGTGATCACGCACTGGACATCTGCGGGATCGTTTTCAACCATTCATCGTCGTACTCTGATGGTCCGGAGGGTTCCACGTCAATTAAGGAAGTGCAGGCTGAGGCCAAGAAGAACGGATGGCCTGTATTCGAAACCCATGTCCGTTACTCGCGCTCTTATGCCAAAGCGGCAAGAGAAGGAACACCAATTGGGTCAACGAGCCACGTTCGGTGGCACGTCTCCGGAGAATTCTCTCGATTCGTTGATGAGTTCTTCCAGGCGATCGGATTTACACAGGAAAAGCAATGATGTCGTCGTCTAAGTTTCTGGATTACGAGGTCACTCTTCTGCTGGCCAAGTACGGCAAGAGTCCTTTGCTAGAATCGCTGGCGAAAAAGCTTGAACTTACGCCGGATCAGCTAGAAGTGACCCTGCAGACACCTCCCAATCAGAGGTCTGTTTCGCGTTCCAGGAAAAAGCCGCCCCCTGTTGATCTCGTCCAGCAACTATCTCACGAGTTTCCGAACAAAGCGCACTTGCTCCAGACCTTGCACCAACGCTTCAACAACCGAACGTTTCTTCCCGAACTTCGCGACGTGAGACGCTTTTTCGACCAGCACGCCCGCCCACTTGGAGCTTCGAAATCTCGCGCTGAATCAGTTGAGAAGGTTCTCAGGCTGTTGGCAGAGCTTGATGTGGCCGAGTTGGAGGCGCTTTGCCAAGCGCAGCCAGAGAACGCGTACTCCTCGCTAGGATTGATCTCTGACGAAATCTTGCGTCGAGATAGATAGAGCCCTAACAAAGGCTGCAATCGATCCGCCACCAAAGGCAATCGCCAGCGCGCAGACCCTCAAGGAGATCAGCCCGCACCAGTTGGAATGGTGGGCGGTGGATTTGGTGAATGCGCGGCCCGCCAAGGACCACAAGAAGGGCGCGGACACCGGCATCGACGGCTACATAAACTTCTTCGACGACAAGAGCGGTCAAGCCAAACAGGTGATCATGCAGGCGGGTAGCCAAGGTCAGCGCAGTCCTGACCTTGGGATTTTCTCATGACCGATACCCCAGCGGCGACCGCACGTCGTCAATCGGGATGGGGCACGCCGCTACCCAAAATATGTCTTCACTTGTCAGTTTTCAGTTGTCAGAAACTAGCTAACAGCTCACAGCCGACAGCGAACACCGAATCCCGCACCCGAGTCCCGAGCCCCGAACCCCGATTCCCGATTCCCCGGCCCTTTCCGCACCGGATTCGACTCTTCCAGGAGGCTGTGCCTTTGCCATCAAGGGAAGAACCCACGGTCAAAACCGCATTGCCCGAGGCTACCCGCCCCCACTGCAAGCTGTATGCTGTCGGCTGTGAGCTGTCAGCCTTACTGGGATCAGGGCAGTGGATAGATGCTCAGTTCCATCATCGGGTAGTGTTTAAGATTATCGGTGATGAGAGTAAGTTGGTGGTGGATGGCGATCGCTGCGATCGTAGCGTCGGTGGTCGCCAGGGTAATGCCTTTGCGGGCATAGTCACGCTTCAGCAGGCCCGCCATACGGGCAACTGGCCATACAATCGGAAAGTACTGCAAGCTCTCGAGCAGTTCTCTCGTCCGAGTTTCCTCATGGGATCGGAGACCGGCATAGACTTCTGTCACGTTGATCGAACAGCAGGCCAGCAGGTGACCTTGTTGCAAAAGTTCTTTGAGGATCTGGTCCCGGTTATGCTTGCCGTTCAAAGCGTCAATAATGACACTGGTATCGAGAAGGTAGGTGGCCATGTTAGCGGGCTACCACTTTCTGAAAGCGCTTTTCGTCCTGCCGGCGCAACTTGTCCACCCACCTCACTGCTCCGTGTTTCAATTCGGGATGATCTTTGTCTTTCCAGGAACCGGCAGCGGCTTCCATGGCCTTGAGCTGGCCGAGGCGCATGAGCTCTTTTTCAGCGGCTTGGGTCAGGAATTTGCTACGGCCCCGTTTGCCCACGATGATGTCAATTCGAGCCACCAACTGCTCAGGAATGACAATGTGAGTTCGTTTTGTGTTCACGGTTCCTCTCCATCAGTGATTTCTAAATCCCACTTTAAGTTTAACAAGAAGTGGGAGTATGTCAATGAGCGATAGGGCCTTTGGCCGTGACCGGCTGGAACGCTCACGCAGTTACCCAAGGGATCCCAGAGGGGCGAAAGAACCCATCCTTGCGCCGATTTTACGTCGCCACCCCCGTGCGGCAACCCCAGAAAAATGCAATTGCGGCGTTGCCTTTGGGCGTGATTTCTTTCGCCCCTTGCGGGGCTCGCTTGGGGTGGGGGGCTGATTTTCCCACGGCTCCCGATCGAAAACATCGGGACGGGTTCCGCGGTGGGCTACGATCTTCCACCCGTCAGTTGACGGGCTACGATGGTGGGCAAGCAGGCTCGAAATAGCTCTTGACAACGGGCAGAGAATAGGCTATTCTTATTGGAAGTGCTGGCCCCCTGCCGGTGCGGTGCGCCTCTCGGATTCTCCCCCACCAGAGGACAGAATAACGAGGGGATGGATAGCCATCAGTCGTCAGTATTCAGTTCTCAGTAACCGCTCGCTTGCTCGCGGCTGCGCGCGCGGTGAGCGAAGGCTGACAACTGAAAACTGACGACTGAGGACGGGAAGATGATGCTCATGGAAGATTCCAGCTTTCGGCAAGTTGTGGCGGCTCACCAATGTGCTTTTCAAGGTCCGAAACGGGGCGCTGACCCGTAGAGATGTAAAAAATGAAGATCGAACCGACTATGTGCATGAAAACACAGGCGACGGCGACAAAATGTCCAGCGAAGAACACAGCTTTTTACACGGAAATGCGGCAATTGCGCGATAATCGACAACAATCGAGCGGACTTTTTGGCCTAAATGCACGAATTACGCGATAAATCGTGGCGAAGTAGAGCCTTTGGAGCCTGCCCTGAGCGACTGCGACGGGTCGGTACTTGCTGATGTAGCGCCGACCTTCAGCTCGGCACATGCTGAACTAAAGTTCAGCGCTACAAAATACCGCGGTCTTCTCACGATGTACTAGAAACAAAACGGGTTAGCGATGAATCACGAAAATCTTAATAAATTCTATATCATTGAAATTAAAATAGTTAGTCTATTCTTGGTGGCGGGTTAGCGAAAAAACGCGGGGGGAAAAAATGAAGGGTAGTTAGGCGATGTTATTGAAAACAAATGGAGAAAAAATGTCCGTTTATCGGCCTCTCGCGATGTTTATGAAAACACACGAGTTAAAATCGCTCTCTCGCGATCTTGGTGAAAAGAAAGGGAGTTAAGATGAGGTGTCAGGTGTCAGGGACCGAGTAAGTTATGAACTATGAACTCTGCGGACGCAAAATCGGCTCATCGAACCATCGGCTGATCTCGGGGTTGATTTTAGATGGCCCGATGGTCCGATGACCCGACGGCCCGATGGTCCGATGGCCCGATCTCAGGATTCCCCATCGACTTGGTAGGAAATCCCGGTTAGCATCATGGAAATTTGGGAAGAGGTTAAATCATGAAGCGATTATGGACCAGAATCGTGTGCGGATTAATAAGCGTCTACTTCCTTGGGGGGACGGCAACCCAAGGACAGCAGATGTCTGCTGGGAGGCCCTTCGATTTGATCGAATGGAACGGCGGCAAGTTTATTTATGGCGCGGATTACTATCCCGAGGCTTGGCCCGAGAGCCAATGGGAAAAAGACGCGATCATGATGCAGGAGGCGGGAATCAACTTCGTCCGGATGGGGGAATTCGCCTGGGTGAAGATGGAGCCCCAGGAGGGCCACTTCGATTTCGCCTGGCTCGATCGCGCCCTCAAGGTGTTGAACGCCCACGGCATTCGGGCGGTACTGGGAACGCCCACCGCTTCGCCGCCCGCCTGGCTGTATGCGAAGCACCCCGACATCGCGGCGATGGACGCGAACGGGGTCCGCTATCGCTACGGTTCACGCCGTAATTATTGCCTTCACAACCCGGATTTCCTTGCCGCCACCACCCGCATCGTTACGGCCATGGCGGAACACTTCAAGGATCACCCGGGCGTGCTGGGCTGGCAAATCGACAACGAGTTGGGAGATCCAAAGTGTTACGACGCCGCCAGCCGAGCCGCATTCCAGGCATGGTGCCAGCGCAAATACCGCACCCTTGACGCACTGAACGCCGCCTGGGGCACCATCTTTTGGGGCCACACCTATCAAGCCTGGGGGGAGATTCCTTTG
>JBEKAD010000485.1:0-4806 GCA_050018435.1 Terriglobia bacterium | reverse complement strand
AGCGCGCGGCACAATCCCTGGTCGATCGCGACGTTGCGCATGATGATCGCGCAAATTCTGCTGCGACGGCTTAAGGGTTGTCCCTGCTGCGGGACGCCTTTTTTATAACACAGTAGTACTAGCAGGATGCTGAAAAATGGGCCTCAACAAAAAAATCCGTCGGAGTCAAGCGTTTCTGTGGTGTCTGGGTAGGTGCCCGAGGTGCCCCTGCGCTGACTCTGTGAGGCCCTTTGCCGCGCTTTCTTCGGGCTTGGAAGACACCTCTCCCTCGTCATTGCGCCTCTTGCAACAGATTGCGCATCCTCACCAGATTGTAGGCCGCCAGCGCCCAAGTGAACATCCAGCCCACCCGGGCTTTTCCCCGGAAGCGCGTCTTGCGCATCCCTGCCACGGTCTTCAGCCAACCAAAGATTTCTTCCACCCGCTTGCGCAGTCGCTGACTCATCGCATAGCCCGGGTGCCGAGTGGTACGTCCATCAATCGCACTGCCTCCGCGGCGAGCGGTGTTTTGCGCCACGTGCGGGGTAACGTTCCCCGCGCGCAGGTCCGCCACGCAGCCCCGGGTGTCATAGTTTTTGTCCCCGCCCAGCGTCACGCCGCCGTCGGGCGCCTGCGCGCTAATCATGGCCACCGCCGCCTCGCGCTCGGCCGTCCCCGTGGCGGGGGTCAATTCCGTCCGCACCGCCAGCCCGTGGCGATTCTCCATCAACACGTGCCCCAGGTAACTCAGCTTGGCTTCCTGTCCCGAACCTTTGCGGTACAGCCGCGCCTCCGGGTCGGTGGTCGATTGATGCGTCTGATTCGACCGTGGCTCTCCCCGGAAATCCACCGTGGGATTGCCTGGATCGTCGGGGGGTGTCGCCGTCTCCCCCGCCTCCTTTTTCTTAAAGCTCTTCAAACTAGCCCAGGCCTCGATCAGCGTCCCATCCACGGTGAAATGCTCATCGCTCAGCAGATCGTGCGCGCGGGCCAGCTTCAGGACCTCTTGGAAGAAAGCCTCCGCCACCTCCCCTTGCAGCAGGCGTTCCCGGTTCTTGCAATACACCGTCGCATCCCACACCGGATCGTCCAGGTTCAAGCCTACAAACCAGCGGAACAAGAGGTTGTAATCCAACTCCTCCATCAACAGCCGCTCGCTACGGAGGGTATAGAGGACCTGGAGCAGCAAGGCCCGCAGCAACTTCTCGGGCGGGATCGAGGGCCGGCCCACCCCCGAGTAGAGCGCGTCAAATCGCGGAGAAAGACGCTCCAGGACGGTATTGGCCATTTGCCGGATGGGCCGCAAGGGGTGATCCGCCGGAACTCGCTGCTCGGGCGACACATAGCTGTAAAGGTGGTCCTGATGGATGTCTTCTCCGCGCATCTGATATCCTCCTTAGGATTACTTCAGAGGATTAGATAGCACAATTAAGTATGACGAGTCAAGTCAAAAGTCGAGTTTTTCAGCATCCTGCTAGCAGAGTCCGGTTTGTTACAGGGCACGGCGGCGCGCCCTGAGCAGGGCAGGCACGAGCGTACGTGCGGTCGAAAGTAAGAGGATGTCAGCCAACACTGAGAGCGCCCGCCTTTTGGCTTTCAACTTTCGACTTTCAACTTTTAACTGCTCTTCCGAATCACTCGCCGATGACCTTGATCAACACGCGTTTGCGCCGCTGGCCATCGAACTCGGCGTAATAGACCTGCTGCCAGGGGCCGAAGTCGAGTTTGCCGTTCGTGACCGGCACCACGGCTTGGTGTCCGATCAGCAGACTTTTCAAGTGGGAATCACCATTGCTTTCGCCCGTGTGGTGGTGGCGGTAATCGGCGCGGAAGGGCGCCAGTTTTTCCAACCACTCGTCGATGTCGGCGATCAAGCCGTCTTCCGCATCGTTCACGTAGATTCCCGCGGTGATGTGCATGGCCGAGACCAGGATCAAGCCTTCCTTGATCTGCGACTTGGCCAGCGCCTTCTCAACCTCATCGGTGATGTTAATGAACTCCCGATGTTTTTTCGTATTGAACCAAAGATACTCGGTGTGTGATTTCATCGCCTGTCCTCTTTGTAGTGTCGGGTGTTGCCTCCCGGTGCGACGGCCACCGACAGCGGCGGGGGAGCGCGCACCGAAACTCCGGAGAATAGCAGAGTTTGGGCATCGGCGTCGCGCGGAGGGATTTGGGTCCACGCCACGTGAAGGCCGTTCGGTGTGATTCGCGCTTGTGGTAGGCTTAGGTCGCAGCCGGAAGATGTTCGAAATGCGGACGGGCATTAAGGTGTAAGAAATCCACCGCCCGGGCATGCTCCCGGTCCTCTTCACCTCGGTGTCGGTGAAGAAACCGTTGCAGTAGTTGTTTGCTCGGCCTTCAAGAACTCAGTTATGCGGAGGCGCGCATGACGATTTCATTTTCACGTCGGAACTTTCTACAGGCCGCGGCTGGGATTATGAGCATTGCCCGCGCAAGGCTGCGGAGCTTTGCCCGAGTGGGAAGTTCTAGTGCTCGCACTCCTGTTCCTGGATCAAAGGAGTTTGGTCGTCTGTTTCCGGCCAATCTACCGGACGCCAAGTGGCAGGAGTTCCAGGCATCGGGTTATTCGAACCCGGTCACAGGCATCATCTATCGGAACAAGCCCATCGGTTGGGCTTATGCATTAGAGAGACCCCGGCCTGTCTCGGGGGTGCCCTTAGGGGGCATCGATACGGGCGGCCTCTACTTGGAGGGGTACGGAACCTTTGGGTACAGTTCCATCTTCAACAATTACGTTCCCCCCGGCGGCCCTTTAAACACACCCTTCCTGGGCATTGGATTCGGGGGGCAGACACGTGTACTGACCACGGGTCAGACCAAGAATTATGCCGGGAATAACCGGCCCAGCCTTGGGCCAAATCTGGAGTTCGGCGGAACCACAAGAAAAGCCGCGTCGATTGACTACTGGGGGCATTATCCCATTGTGGATATGCGGTACAAGACAGATGCCCCGGTAGAAGTGAGTCTGCGGGCCTGGGCGCCATTTATTCCTGGTGATGCCAAGACCTCCAACACCCCGGGAGCGGTTTTTGAGATTCACTTGACGAACAACCGGCCCTCGCGGCAGGCGGGAGCGCTGGCCTTCAGCTTTCCGGGTTTCGGGGATCACCGCACGAGGAATGAGGTGATTGGCTGGCCCAATCTCTCTAAAAAGGTCGAACTTCCTGAGCCGCACATTGAGCGTCACCCCGCGCCCGCCGGTCTTTCCGGCGTGTGGGTGGAGGACAAGGCATGGGGGATGAGCTACGTGCTGGCGGCGCTGGGCGAGAAAAGTGTCCGCGTAGGCGGTGAGCTTGGGACAGATGATGTGAGGTGGGCAACGATTGAGAAGGGGCTGCCGGAGATCACCCGGGATGACGGCGGCTCATCGCTGGCGGTGGACTTCAGCCTGGAGCCGGGGCAAGAGAAGGTGGTGCGGCTGATTCTGGCTTGGTACGCACCGGAGTGGGAAGGAAATGGAAATCCCGGGACGGGCGGGCGGCCGATTCCAACCTTGGTCGCTTGTTCGCAAGGTGAATCTCAAAAACGGCTCAAGGGAGGTTGCCTTGTTCCTTCCACGACCGGGAAGCGTTTCACCCACATGTATGCTACCCGGTTCGCCAATGCGGGGGAGGTGGCTGACTTCCTGGCCCGCAATCATCAGTCGCTGCTAGACCGGATCATTGCCTGGCAATCGGTGATCTATAGCGACAAGGAGCTTCCAGGTTGGCTGGCAGATTCGCTGATCAACTCCTTTTACTACTATGCCCCTTGCTCCATGTGGGCACAGGCCAAGCCTCCGATTGGCGATTGGTGCAAACCCGAAGATGGGTTATTTGCCATGAGTGAAGCGCCCCGCACCTGCGCGCACGTCTCAACCCTGCCTAACTTCACCCTATTTGGTCCTTTTCTGGATTACTTCTTCCCTGATTTGGCGGTCTCGATCATGCGATCCTTCAAGGCTGCCCAGAAAGAAAATGGAGATCTGCCTTGTCTGCTTGGCCGATGGGCAGATCCGGCTACTCCCTTGTGTTACGGGTACCAGGAGGTCATGAACGGGGCCAATTACATGCTGCAACTGCATCGCCACTGGAAGGTGACGGGCGACGCGGGGTTCTTGAAAGAGTTCTACCCTTCGGCCAAGCAAGCCCTGGAGCACTCGTTTAACCGGCGTCCGGATCTGGGTCTCGCGCAGATCATCGCCATGCCTCCTTATGAACCCGGTACAGCGAATGAACTCGAATGGTTTGAGGACCATCATCTATGGGGCTATGTGGTCCACCCCGGCGGTTACCGGATGGCGGCCGCGGAGATGTTGCGGGAGTGGGCAGTAGAGGTGGGGGACACCGGGCATGTGAAGAGACTGGATGCCCTACTGGAGGCCGGTAAAGAAGCCATGCAGAAATACCTCTGGAGGGGGGACCACTATCTGGTTTATAACGATCCCCAGACCGGCAAGCAATTGGACGCCTTCTTTTCCGCCCAACTGAACGGGCAATTTTGGGCGCGGCTGCACGGAGTGCAACCGGTCTTTCCGCAGCAGAACATCGCCACAGTGCTGGCGGTGTTGAGAGACAAGGTTTGCAAGATCAGCAAGCTGGGCATGCCGCCGACCTTTGCCAACCCCGATGGCACGGTTTGGACCGGCGAGGTCAATAGGTACATGACTGGGAAGTACAACTGGAATGACACCCAGGCGATATTTTGCGCGTTGACCTTCGCTTACGAAGGCCAAAGGGATTTCGGGCTCGAGTTGCTGCACAAGTATTGCGAGATCAATGCCTGCCAGTGGGGCTACATGTGGGATGGCCCGTGCTCCCACAG
>JBEKAD010000484.1:0-4809 GCA_050018435.1 Terriglobia bacterium | reverse complement strand
TGGAAATTCGTAGCACGCGCGTCGGCTGCCTAGTGTCGATATTCGAGTTTCGTTCGCGGCGCCAGGCTCCTGAGACCAAACGAGGGTAATTTATGAAGGTGCGTTCGTCAGTGAAGAAGATTTGCTCCAAGTGCAAGATTGTTCGGCGGCGCGGAGTGGTGCGGGTGATTTGCGAGAACCCCAAACACAAGCAGCGGCAGGGGTGATTTGTGCCGGCGCCACGCGTCTGGGTTCTTCCGGCGTCGCGCTGAAGAGGGATGATACGGAGGGTTGAGATGGCAAGAATTGCGGGTGTGGATCTACCGCCCAAAAAGCGCGCGGAAATTGGCCTGACCTACATTTATGGTATCGGCCGGGGCAGGGCGCTCTCCATTCTCATGCGGTCGGGCATCGACCCCGATAAAAAGGTAAAGGACCTGACCGAAGAAGAAACCACCAAAATCCGCCAGATCCTGGAAGAAGAGGGAGCGGTGGAAGGTGATCTGCGCAAAGAGACTGCGATGAACATCCGGCGGCTGATTGAAGTCGGATCGTACCGCGGGATGCGGCACCGGCGCAGTCTTCCCGTCCGCGGCCAGCGCACCCACACGAACGCGCGTACGCGCAAGGGACCGCGCAAGGGCACGGTGGCCAATAAGAAGCGGTCCATGGCGAAGACGTAAGCACAAGCAGTCAGCAATCAGCTTTCAGCTCTCAGCCTAAACCCTGTAGGTTAGCTGGCGGCTGGAAGCTGAGAGCTGAGAACTGAGAGCTGAGAGCTACTATGGCGAAAGCGGCGGCAAAAGCAGGCAAGAAGAAGGTTTTCAAGAAGAAAGAAAAACGCATTGTCCCCACCGGGATTGTGCACGTTGAGGCCACGTTTAACAACACGCACGTTGCCATTACGGATTCTGACGGCCGGGTGATTTGCTGGTCGAGCGCGGGTTCGCTGGGCTTCAAGGGTTCGCGCAAGGGCACGCCCTTTGCCGCGCAGCAGGCGGCGATGCGCGTGGCCAACGCGGCTCGCGACCACGGCATGCGCAGCGTCGAGGTGCGGGTGAAAGGGCCGGGCGCCGGACGGGAGTCAGCCATTCGCGCCCTGGCCACCGCCGGGCTGGAAGTGCGGAATATCAAAGACGTGACGCCCATTCCGCACAACGGGTGCCGCCCGCCTAAGCGCCGAAGAGTTTAGGACGATATCGGAAGTGGGCGATTCGTTCCTGAGGAGGTCAGTTTGGCAAGATATCGTGAAGCGGTTTGCCGGCTATGCCGGCGCGAAGGGATCAAGCTGTTCCTGAAGGGACAGCGTTGCTTGACCGACAAGTGCGAAATGGAAAAGCGCAACTTCGCTCCGGGACAACATGGGAAATCCCGTCGGCCCAAGATTGTCGGGTACGGGCTTCAACTGCGCGAGAAACAGAAGCTGCGCCGTTTTTACGGCATCCTTGAGGACCAGTTTCGCAGCTATTTTGAGAAGGCCGCGCGGATGAAAGGCGTAACCGGCGAAAACCTGTTGCTGATGCTGGAGCGGCGGCTGGACAATGCCGTTTACCGGCTGGGCCTGGCTTCTTCGCGCGCCGCGGCGCGGCAATTGGTGCGCCACGGCCACATTCAGGTTTCGGGGCGCAAGGTGAATATCCCTTCGTTCGCCGTCGTCCCCGGTCAGGAGATCGCCCTGCGCGAATCTAGCCGCAACCTGACGGCGGTGCAACGCGCCCTGGATCTTTCCGGAGGCCGGAGTGTTCCACCCTGGCTGCAATTGGACCGCGCAGGCTTGAAGGCGAAGGTTATTTCGTTGCCTAAACGTGAGGACGTGAATTTCCCGATTCAGGAGCAGATGGTCGTCGAACTGTACTCGAAGTAGTAGGGATCGGCGTGCACGAGAGGTGGCCCGCCAAGGTGGGCCCCAAGGGAGGTTTGAAAGCGATGCTTTGGAAAGGATTCCAGAAACCGAAGCGCCTGGTAGCAAACACCGATACGTTGACGGACAAGTATGGGCAGTTTTCCGCGCAACCCTTTGAGCGTGGTTTCGGAACGACAATCGGCAACGCCCTGCGCCGCGTGCTGCTCTCCTCGATCGAGGGAGCGGCCATCACCGCGGTGCGTATCGAAGGCGTTATGCACGAATTCTCATCCATCCCGGGCGTGGTTGAAGACGCCACGGATATCATTTTGAACTTGAAGCAGATTCCGCTGAAGATGAGCGTGGAGGGTCCCAAAACCCTCTACTTAAATGTGGACAAGCCGAGTGAAGTGACTGCACGGATGCTTCAGGAAGACGCGGACGTGGAGGTTCTCGATAAGGATGTGTACATCGCCACCGTCAGCGAAGGTGGCAGCCTGCACATTGAAATGCGGGTCAAGATCGGCCGCGGGTACGTTTCGGCGGAAAAGAACTTCGATGAGGACCTTCCCATTGGATACATCCCCGTCGATTCCGTCCATTCGCCACTGCGCAAAGTGAATTACACCGTGGAAGCGGCCCGGCTGGGACAAATGACGGATTACGACAAGTTGACGCTGGACGTTTGGACGAACGGGGCGATAACTCCGCAGGATGCCGTGGGCCTGGGCGCCAAGCTCCTCAAAGACCACATGAATATCTTCATCAACTTTGAGGAGGAGCCGGAGGTGCAGGAAGTGGTGCAGGACCGTCCGGCGCCCGTTCACAACGAGAACCTGGACCGCTCGGTGGAAGAATTGGAGCTTTCTGTGCGCTCCTACAATTGCCTGAAGAATGCCAACATCACCACAATTCGGGAACTCGTTCAGAAGACCGAACAGGAGATGCTGAAGACCAAGAACTTTGGACGAAAATCTCTGAATGAAATCAAAGAGATTCTCACGGCCATGGGGTTGAGTCTGGGATTGAAATTTGATGAAAAAGGCAACCCCATGGTTCCGGCTCCTGAGCCTCCTCAGCCACAAGTTTAGAAGGACAATGGCTAGTTTGTAGTGGCTAGTGGCTGAGCACCAACCGCTAATCAACAGCCGCTAACCACTAACCACTGACCACTAACCACTGCTTATAGGTAATCGACCATATGCGACATCGGAATTACGGAAAGAAGCTGAGCCGGAACACCGAGCACCGGCGTGCGCTGCTGCGCAATCTGGTGACCTCACTGATTCAGCGGGAGCGGATTGAGACTACCGTGGCCAAGGCCAAAGCGGCGCGCCCGCTGGCGGAGTGGATGATCACGCTCGCCAAGCGTGGCGACTTGGCAGCCCGGCGACAGGCGGCCAGCTACCTGCTCGATCCCAGCGCCGTGAAGTTCCTATTTGATGAGCTTTCCAAGCGGTACGCTACGCGGGCAGGCGGGTACACGCGGCTGGTCCACGCCGGCTGGCGCCGGGGTGATGGCGCGGACTTGGCCGTGCTCGAGCTGGTGGGCAGTGAAGTCCTCCAACGGCTGGCCGCCAAGCGCGCCAAAAAATCTGAGGCTAAGCAAAAAGCCGCGGAAGAAGCCAAAGCCAAAGAGCAGTCGCCCCCACCCGAAGAAGAAAACGACGAGAAGAAATAGACGCCGGAAGGGTGGCCGGATTGCTGGCCTGAGTTTGACGATCCCGGTCCGAAGGATTTTACTTCGGGCCGGGATTTTCCTTTTGTAGGGACGAGACGACCATGG
Organism: Terriglobia bacterium; assembly: GCA_050018435.1. Classification (GTDB taxonomy): domain Bacteria; phylum Acidobacteriota; class Terriglobia; order UBA7540; family UBA7540; genus Bog-366. The sequence goes on along the minus strand of JBEKAD010000484.1, from coordinate 1,201 downwards.
GAAATGAACAACCCGCTGGGGCGCTGGCGCCCGCGAAGCCGGATGCTCGCTTGCCGAGGAACGTGTGGATCCTCGCTTGGGTAGCGTTTTTCAACGACACCTCGACGGAGATGAGTTATTGGCTTCTGCCGCAGTTCTTGGTCACCGCGTTGGGCGCGCCACCCATGGCCTTTGGTTTCATTGAAGGGGCCGCGGAGACCATCGCCAGTTTTTCTCGCTTGCTTTCCGGCTGGCTTTCCGACTTCCTCGGCCGGCGCAAGCCTTTGGCCGCGGCGGGGTACACGTTAGCCAATATTGTGAAGCCCCTGCTGGCCGTGACACATTCGTGGAAGCAGGTTTTCTGGATCCGATTCGCCGACCGCGCCGCCAAAGGGTTCCGCGCCGCTCCCCGCGACGCACTGATGGCGGATTCGGTTGACGCTGCGCATCGTGGGGCCGGATTCGGTTTGCGCCAAGCCATGGATACCGCGGGCGCAATTGTGGGACCGCTGAGCGCGCTCCTTTTCCTGAGGTTGTTTGCCGGGAACATTCGCGACGTCTTTTGGATGGCGGCGATTCCAGGCCTGGCGTGTATCCTCTTGGCGTGGTTCGCCGTCAAAGAAGTACGCCGGCCTGCGAACGCCTCGGCCCATTCCCCCCGCCCGGCGGAGCGTTCTAACCGGTTGCCGCGTGGGAAGTTGGTTCTGATTCTCGCCGCCGTGGGACTGTTCTCTCTCGGCAATTCCTCCGACCTGTTTCTCGTTTTGCGTGCGCAGAACCTTGGTATGAAGGCATGGACAGCGCCGGCGTTGGGGCTTCTCTTCAACCTCGTGTACGCGTCACTGAGCTGGCCGGCGGGAAAGCTTTACGACCGCGTGTCGCGGCGCGCTCTGATTGTCGCGGGCTATCTGGTTTATGCGGTGGTGTACGCGGGATTCGCATGGCTGCGCACGCCGCAACTCGTATGGTTTCTCTTTGCGGTATACGGAACGTATTACGCATTGACCGAAGGGGTCATGAAGGCGTGGATTGCCGACCTGGCCCCAGCCGAGTCACGCGCTTCGATCTTCGGCGTTTTCAATTGGGTGGTAGGGGTTGCGGCGTTTCCCGCGAGCTTGATGGCGGGATGGATCTGGCAGCGCTACTCGCCCGCCGCGCCTTTCGCCGTTTCCAGCCTTCTCGCACTGCTCGCGGGATTGATGTTGCTCTTGGTGTGAACTCT
>JBEKAD010000483.1:0-4812 GCA_050018435.1 Terriglobia bacterium | reverse complement strand
AAACTAAAACCACCGCCCTCTCCCAGGGGAGAGGGGGGACCGCAAGGCGGTGGGTGAGGGGTCCCTCTCAACCCTATTGGACTTTGACGGACCCCTGGGGCCAACGCGCCTTGACTTCGCCGCGGACCGGCCTTAGAGTAGCTGTCACGAGAAGAGGTATCGTCCGCCCAGCGACAGTTCCTCGCGAGGTGCAGAGGACTTTCCTGACGCAGAGGCCACCGACATGATTCTCCTGGCAAGCACATCGGCGTTTGTTACCTTCCTGGCGATTGCGGCGTTCGGCTTTGTCTTTCTGATTGGTAGTTCCGTTTTGGGTGACCTGTTCGACCATGGGGACTTCGGCCACGACGCCGACGGCCACGGCGCAGGCCCCAGCCTCCTGAGCAGCCGCATCCTGAGCGTCTTCGTGACCGCGTTTGGAAGTTTCGGCGCCATCGGCATTCACATCGGCTACGGGGTGGGGGCGAGCACCGCGATGGGCTTTGGGGGCGGAGTGCTGTTCGCGGGAGTGATCTATGTTTTCGCCAGTTTTCTGTACAGCCAACAAGCTTCCAGCCACGTCCGGACGGGCGACCTGGTGGGGAACACGGCGCAGGTGAGCGTTGCCATTCCCAAAGGGGGAATGGGCCAGGTGCGCTGCACGCTGGGTGACACGGTGGTGGAAAAGGTTGCCCGGGCAACAAATAACGAGGAGATTTCGGTCAACACTCTGGTAAAGATCAATTCCATTGTCGGGGAAGTCGTTTTGGTGGATCGCGCGGAGTAGGGGAGTAGTGACCCGTGAGGAGCAACCGAAAGACGAAACTCGAAATTCGAAACTCGAAACTCGAAATGCGAAACTCGCCACGATTTTCGAGTTTCGATTTTCGAATTTCGGCCCTTGCTGGCTCGTAACTCGCCACTTTCCCTCAGGAGGATGGTCATGGTCACCTTTTCGCCATTTGTTATTATTCTGGCGGCGATTGCCGCCATTGCGCTGCTCATCGCGATTTCCCGTTTCGCCAAGAATTACATCAAAGTGCCACCCAACGCGGTGGCGATATTTAGTGGGCGCAAACACGAGCTGCCCGACGGTCGCACGGTGGGCTATCGCATGGTGCGTGGCGGTGCGGCGTTTCGCTGGCCGCTGTTGGAGCAGGTGGATTACCTGTCTCTCAACGTCTTCACGATTCCCCTCGAAATCAAGCGCGCTTATACGCTCAAGGGCGTGCCGATATCCGTGAAGGCCGTGGCCAACGTGAAGATCAAGGGCGATGACATGTCGCTTTCGGCGGCGGCGGAGCGCTTCCTGGGCATGACGCATGACACCATCCAGAAGGTGATCTTCCAAACCCTGGAAGGCCACCTGCGCTCGATTCTGGGTACGCTGACCGTGGAAGAGGTGAACAGCGACCGCTCCAGCTTTGCCCAGAAGCTAACCTCGGAGGCGGCGCTCGACTTGGAGCGCATGGGCATTGGCGTGGACGTGCTGACGATCCAGGACATCAGCGATGAGGAAGGCTATCTCGACGCGCTGGGCAAAAAGCGCACTGCGGAAGTCAAACGCGACGGGACGATTGGTGAGGCGGAGGCCACGCGCGACGCCAAGATCAAATCCGCCCTGGCGATGCAAGAAGGCGAAAAAGCGAAATTCGACGCGGACGCCAACATCTCCAGCGCGAATCGCGAGTTTCAGGTAAGGCAGGCGCAGTACCAGGCCGAAATTGAAATGGAAAAGGCCAAGTCTGCGCAGGCCGGCCCCCTGTCGGAGGCGAAAGCGAAGCAGGCGGTGGTGGCGGAAGAAGTGCGCGTGGAGAAGACTCGCACGCAGGAACAGATCTCCGTGCAGGAGCAGGAAGTCCTGCGCAAGCAACAAGAGCTCGAGGCGACAGTAATCAAGCCGGCAGAGGCCGAGCGGCAGGCGGCCATCGTGCGGGCGGAAGCCAAGAAGCAGGCGGCCATCCTGGAAGCCGAAGGCCAGAAGAGCGCGCAGATTGCGCTGGCGGAAGCGCAGCAGGAAAAGTTAAAGCAGGAAGGTCTGGGCCGCGCCGCGGCGGTGGAAGCGGAAGGCCGCGCGGAAGCGTCGAAGATCGAGGCCATGGGTTTGGCGCAAGCGCGCGCCATTGAAGCGCAAGGCCTGGCGGAAGCCCAGGCCATCTTGAAAAAAGCCGAAGCCTGGCGGCAGTTCAACGACGCGGCGAAACTGCAAACGCTGCTCGAGAAACTGCCCAGCGTCCTGCAAGCCTCGGCGGGGATATTCGGCGCTGTGGCGGCGCCGCTCGGCAACATTGATAAAGTGGTGGTGATTGAGCAGGGCAACGGCGCAGCCGGCGACGGCACCGGCGGAATCGGGCGCATCGCGCAAGCGGGACCGGCGCTGGTCTTCGGCTTGCTCCAGAAACTCCAGGCGTTGGGGCTGGATATTCCTACGGTGCTTTCGCAACTCGGCGTGGATGAGAAGTTGGCCGCGTCGTTGAAGCCGGCGGCGCCCCGGACGGAAGAAAGCGGAGATAAGCGGAGATAAGAAGTGGGCGTGCGCCAAGCACAACGCTGTTCGCATCGGGGATTGCAGGAAGTTACTTCACGATTTGTTCCGGGGGACCCCCTCACCCGGCCCGCCCCGGCTGGAGAAAACGCCGGCTGCGGTCCACCCTCTCCCCCAAGGGGGCGAGGGCAGTAAATTCAAATCAACACCACCCTCTCCCCCAAGAGAGAGAGTGTAGTGAATTCAAATTACCGTGCTTGAGTAAACAGCACTTGGTTAAGCACCCGGGGCAACTTAATCGAAGGTAGGATTTATGCCGAGCATTCAACTCTCCTCCAAGGTGTACGAGACGGATGCCGAAGTGCTGGTCATCCATTGCAGCGACCACCGCTACCAAGCCGGATTTTACGAGTTCTTGAATCTCAAGCTGAACCTCGATGAGAATTACGACCTGCTGGCGCTGCCCGGCGGCCCACAATGCCTGACGCTGGTGGAATACTTGCCAAAGTTCTCCTGGGCGGGCTGGAAGTGGTTCCGTCATTTGGTGGATTCGCATGACCTGAAGCGCCTGATTCTGATTCAGCATCAGGATTGTAGTTGGTACAAGGAATTGCCATTTCACCTGCATTCTTCGCCGGAGCCGCGCCAGCGCCAGGAAGAAGACCTGCGGCGCGCGCGGGCGGCACTGCTCAAAGAGCGGCCGGAGCTGAGCGTCGAGCTCTACTACGCCAGTTGTGATGCGAGCGAGCACATCACCATCGACGCAGTCTCTGACTAATGCCCACTTACACACAGATCGCGTGGCACGGCGCCATGGTCCTGCTCATGGGCCTGCTGATTGGTATCGAGCGGGAGCACTCGGTGGGCGAGGAGGAACCACTCTTCGCAGGTGTCCGCACCTTTCCCATCATTGGGCTGATCGGGTATCTCTGCGGCCTGCTGACCCAGGCGGGATTCACTTGGGTGCTGCCGGTGGCGCTGGCGGGAACGTGCGCGATCGTGGTCACCTTCTATGCGGCGAGGGTGGGCGGCCCGCACAAAGGCGCCACTACGGAGTTCGTCGGAATTCTTGCCTTCATCCTTGGCGCGCTCACGGCGCTGGGTTTCCTGATTCCCGCCGCGACGTTTGCGGTGGTCACCACGCTGCTGCTCTCCTTCAAAGCACTCTTGCATCACTTCGCGGAGAAAATCCAGAAAGAGGAGCTTTACGCCATCCTCAAGTTTGGGATTGTCAGCGTCATCGTGCTGCCGTTGCTTCCCAACCGCACTTACGGGCCGTTCAATGTTTTGAACCCACGCTTGATCTGGTCGATGGTCGTGCTGATCTCCGCCGTCAGCATGATTGGTTACCTCCTGATGCATTGGCTCGGGGCACGGCAGGGCGTGGCCGTGACGGGCCTGGTGGGGGGATTCGCCTCAAGCACCGCGCTCACGTTCGATCTTGCACATAGGGCCCGCGAGGCCGGGGAGGGGCTGGCAAAATGCTTCGCCCTGGGCATCGTGATCGCCTCGACCGTCATGTTCCCCCGGCAGTTGTTGCTGAGTTTTGTGCTTGACCCCCGCCTGGCCTATGCCCTGATTCTCCCCATGGCCCTGCCGGTTGTGGCCGGCGCAGGCGCGGGAGTCTTTCTGTGGAAACAGAAAGGGGCTGAGCAGGAAGCCGTGCTGGAGGTGAAGAACCCCATGGAGCTGGGCAGCGCCATCAAGTTTGGACTGTTCTTCGCGGTGGTTCTGTTCGTTTCCCGTGTGGCTTATCAATACTATGGCGCGTCCGGGATGTATGTGGCCGGAGCGCTCGCGGGTCTGGCGGATGTTGATGCGTTTACGATCTCGGCGGCGGGGCTGGCCCAGCAGGGCGTGTTGGGGCACGGCACGGCGGGCGGCTCGATTCTGCTCGCAGGGGCGATGAACACTCTGGTGAAGGGCGGGATCGCGGCCGTTCTCGGCGGCCCCGCACTGCGGCGCGTCATTCTTCCCATCTTCGCGGCGATGGCTCTGGGCGCCATCGTGGCCTGCATCGCTGTGGCCCATCCGTGATGTAACCGCCTGCGTCGATTTGAACTCACAACCCTCTCCCCCTTGGGGGAGAGGGTGGCCCGCAACCGGCGCTTTCACCAGCCCGTCAGCCGACGGAGCCGGGTGAGGGGGTTAAAACCGCAGCGCCTAATACGACCTTGACGGGTTGCATTCGTGTTAGCGCTGACCCCCTCTCCCACCGCCTTGCGGCATAGGCGCTAGAATAATGGTTAGCGGTGCCCGAAAGCCCGCGTAGCGGGCGAGGTCATTTCACTGCTGTCCAAGATAATCGCTAGCCCCGTACGCCGCCATTGCAGGGAAAGGCTTTAGGA
>JBEKAD010000482.1:0-4821 GCA_050018435.1 Terriglobia bacterium | reverse complement strand
CGCTCTGCGCAAGCCAGCATTTTTGCTCGAAGGCATTGCGACCAGCTTGGGGAGCGTATATATTCAGCAACGCCGGGGCGGCCGCAACCCCCCCCGGCCATGAGCGGGCTGCCCAAAACGCATCCCCGGAGTAAGAATCCCTGCCAGGAGGAAAACCCGTGCGCAAGCTCATTGTCATCGTTTTCATGGCGTCATGTTTAGTTTCTACAACCCGGGCGCAAACACCGGCGCCCACCGCGCCCCATCCCAAAGACTACACCGCCCACGTAGTGGGCTACGCCCACATGGACATGGCGTGGCTGTGGCGCTGGGAAGAGTCCATTCACGACATCATGTACAACACCTTCAGCAACCAAATCCGGTTGATGGACCAAGTGCCGACCTACACTTTTTCGCAAGACCAGGCCGTGGTTCTCGACTCGATGGAGCACTTCTACCCGGACATTTTCAAGGGGCTTCAGGAGAAGGCCCGGACCGGCAATTTCATTCCCGTCACCTCGAGTTGGGTGCAGATGGATGAGAACGTGATCGATGGCGAATCGCTGGTGCGGCAGTTCCTCTATGGTCAGAAATACAGCCGGGAGAAATTCGGCCACTATCTCCGCATCGCGTGGCAGCCGGACGTCTTCGGCCATCCCGTCACGATGCCCCAGATCGCGCAGAAGGCCGGCATTGAGTTTTACTTGTTCGAACGCCCCCATGACGGGACCCGCCCGCCGATCATCTGGTGGCAGGGCTTGGACGGAAGCCGTGTGCTGGGTTATTCGTCGCCCAGCGGATATGGAGGGCCGATGAATCATCAGCACACCACCGTTCCGGCAATGCGCAGCGCCGATCGGGCCGGAGTGAAAAATATTCTGGTGCTTTACGGCGCGGGCGATCACGGCGGCGGTCCCAATCCTGATGATGTTACCGGCATCGCCAGGCTGAACGCCTCGCCGGATGAGGTGCGCGTGAAGCCCACCAACGTGGCGGATTACATCGACATCTTGCTGACCGAAAAAAAGGACTTTCCGGTTTACGAAAATGAGTTGAATCCGGTTTTCCCCGGCTGCTACACCACCCAAGTTGAGATGAAGCGTCACAACCGGCAGTCGGAGCAGCTTCTTTTTAACGCCGAGAAGCTGTCGGAGCTTGCGGTGTTCTTCAATTATCGTGACTACTATCCGGTCCGCGACATCAGCGAAGCTTGGAAGCTGGTGTTGCTCAACCAAGCCCACGACCTGGCGGCGGGCTCGGGCATCGGCCCCATTTACGCCGACGCGGCGCGCCAGTACCAGGAAATCTTCGAGCGCGGCGACCGCGCCCTGAAGTTCTCGCTGGAAAACCTGGGGCTTCAACTTAATACCATCGGCGAGGGCGTGCCGTTGGTGGTCTACAACCCGCAGTCGTGGGATCGCACCGACTTGGTCACCGCCGAGGTTTCCGCCTTTTCCCTGCCGGCGCGAATGCTGGCCGTGCATGGCGAGGAAACCGCGCCCGTCCAGATTCTGAAAGCGCCGGCGAAGGCGGGGGCGCGCGAGACGGCTACCGTGGCCTTCGTCGCACAGAAGGTTCCGCAGATGGGGTTGAAACTCTACCGGCTCGTTGCAGACACCGGCAATCCCAAAGCGGCGGCGTCATCCCTGCGGGTGGGATCGAAACCCCGGCCCTATCTGGAAAACGAGTTCTTCCGTGTCGAGATTAATCCTGAAACCGGCAACATCGTGCGGCTCTATGACAAGGCGAATAAGCGCGAAGCGTTCCATGGGGAAGGCAATTCCCTGACCGCTTGGGAAGACACGTCGGAGCAGGCCCGCAAGACCTCCAAAGAATACGCGGGGCCGGCCTGGGATGTCGGCTTCACCGGCAAGAAATGGGATATCGATAAAGCGGCCCGCGTCGAAATCACTGAGCAGGGCCCGGTGCGCGCCACGATTCGCGTGGTCCACCGCTTCCGGGACTCCGAGTTCACTCAGGACATCAGCCTGATGGCGGGCCTACCGCGCGTGGAGATCGCCATGACGCTGGACTGGTACGAGCGCACCACGTTCCTCAAGGCGGGCTTCCCCGTCGGCGTCGAGTCCAGCAAAGTGTCGGCGGAAATCCCCTACGGGGTCATCGAGCGCGACCAGACCGGCGACGAAGCCGTCATGGGAAAATGGGTGGATATCTCGAACTCCGACTACGGCGTGGCCATCCTCAATAACGGCCGCAATGGTTATGATGCCAAGGATAATGCCATCCATCTCTCGGTGATTCGCGGACCGTGGGGCCCTGACCCGCGCGCCGATGAGGGCGAACACACTTTTGGCTACTCCATTTATCCCCACCACGGAGGTTGGCGTGAGGGCAAGGTACAGTTCCAGGCCCTGGCGTTCAACTCGCCGCTGCTGGCCATGCAGGAGCCCGAACACGCCAGCCCGCAAGAACAGTGGGCCGGAAAGAAGGGCGGCTTGCCTGACGCCTGCTCCTTCATCAAAACCGATAGCGACCACGTGGTTCTGTACGCGCTGAAGCAGATGGAGGGTTTCTATGATACCGATGCGATCGCGCGCTTCGTGGAATGTGAAGGGCGCGAGGGCGACGTGACCATTGAACTTGCCCGCAAGGTCCGCGCCACCGAAACCACCTTGCTGGAAGATGTCAGCGTGGGAGCGGTGGGGGAAGGAACCACCATTCAGTTCCACATGAAGCCGTGGGAGATTAAAACCCTGCGCTTGACGCGGGTGCGGTAGGGATTCGGGTTCCGAAGCGTGCGGAGCCTCATGCTATTGGACCTGAGGCTCTAAATCTGGCGAGCAAGCCGCGATCCCTTCCACACGGTAGCGCAGACCCACGCCGGCTGGCTGATAGCACAGTCCAGCAATCCCGTGGGAAACACTTTGAAACAGGACCCTGCCCCTAATCCCAAAACCCGTGTCCCGTATCCCGAGTCCCGTATTTCGCCTTACTTGGAATAGAGTCCCTCCTGGACCGCCAGGCTGGGCTTGCCGCTGAAGCTGCCCAGAGTCAGGCCGTCGCCGGAAGCGATGTACTCCTTCATCCGGGCGGACATCTGCCGCGCCACATCAGGGTATTGATCTGCGACGTCGGTTAATTCTTTAGGGTCGTTTTGAAGGTTGTAGAGCTGCGGCTGGTAAGGCTCAGCGGGAGCGTCAGGGCATTTGTGAAACTTGTCTTTGTGTGCTTCCGGCTTCCAGATTTCGCTGTAGCTCCATTCCGCGTTCCGTACCGCTCCCACCCAGCCGTAGGTTTGTACCACGTACTCGTGGGTTGAAGCGCTCCCCCCCGTCGCGAGTGGCCAGAAATCTCTGCCGGTTACCCGCGAAGGCGGTTTGAGCGCCAAACGGCCGAGCACCGTGGGCATGACATCCGGAAATTGAACAAATCCCTGCACCTTCTTTCCGCCATCGGCATTTCCCGGCGCATGGATGAGCAGCGGAATGTGCGTTACCTGGCCACGCAGCTTATCTGGCCCCTTGAGGAACTGCTCGCGCTCGCCCAGCATGGCCCCATGATCCGCCGTGAAGACCACCACGGAGTTTTCCAGCAAGCCAAATTGCTCGACCGTCTCCAGCAGAGATCCTACCCAATGATCCACACAACTTACCGCGCCCGCGTAGTTCGCGCGCATCCGGTTCTTGATGTCGGCGGATAGCGGCACCGTGTCGTAGGGGGGTTCGATGAAACTCGGAGGGCGCGCGTTGGGCATATACTTTTCCAGGAAACGCCGCGGCGGGTCCCAGGGCTCGTGGGGGTCGAAAAACTCCACGTGGAGGTAAAAGGGTCTTTCCGCGTAGTTCTGATTCAGCCAGCGGATGGCCGCTTGCGCCGTGATCTGGCTGACCGATTCTCCTTGCTGCTGCCAAAGATTCCGGTTGGCTTTGTATTGGCTCAGAAAATCACGAAGGCCGGAATTCTTGGCCAAGTATTCATCGGATACGAGGTCGCTCACGTCCAGCGGATGGTGAGGAGCGGTGCCGTAGAAGTCAAACTCCAGGCCGCGAATCCATTCCCAGGTGTGAAATCCGCGCTGAAAGTTCCTGCCGGGCTTGAACTGGTGATAGACGCTGCTGATCAAGGTGTTGATGTAGCCGGCTTCCCGGAGCGTCTCACTGAGCGTGACGTCTTCGTGAAAAAGGGGGTGCCAGCCCGGCAACTGTACATTCTCGTGCTGAGGGAAATAGGAAGCCGGGATGCCCCGGCGTCCCGTGTAGAGAGTGCGGCGAATCGGGATGGTGGGCATTACCTCGGCGTACGCGTCGGCAAAAACCGTTGCTCGTTGGGCAAACCGGTCCAGGTTCGGGGTTTCCAGACGCTCCAGCCATTTCGGGCCGTAGCACACCAAGTTGTCAGCGCGGAAGGTGTAAGCGACAATCAAAATCAGGTTCAAACCATTCCCGGTTTGCTGGGGCGGCTTCTCCCAATCTGATCCGCACGTGCGTTCTTCCGCTCGGCGGCTTTCCGCCGCAGCCGGAAATCCCGCCGCTCCCGCCGTCGCTCCCGCCACCGCACTCTTCAGGAAACCTCTTCGTGAAAAATCCGCGCCATTCATTGCATCCTCCTGTCGATCAAGCTCGATGTTTTTAATGTAACACCAATCGTAGGCCCGCCGCACTTGGGAGTGGATAGCCCTCCTGGCCGCGATCCGCCCATTTTTTTGCCTTACAATATATGATAGAGGGTTAATAGGGGTTAAGTGCAATACTGTTCACACAAGGGGTTTGAGGAAATTATTCATGAATTTGTTCCGGAGAGACCCCCTCACCCACCGCCTTGCGGTCCCCCCTCTCCCCCAGGGGGAGAGGGAAGTAAATTCAAAACCACACATCCCTTTGA
>JBEKAD010000481.1:0-4826 GCA_050018435.1 Terriglobia bacterium | reverse complement strand
TGATAGAGGGCGATGCCGGTAGTTGAATAAGCGCCAAAGTCTTTGCCCCAGCCGCGGCCGCCCTCCTCATAGGCGATCCAAAGCCGGCCCGTCCCATCAAAGGCGATGGAGGGGTAAGCTTCATACCGCGCCGTGGCCGCCACGGGAATCTCATCGCCCCAGGCCTGGGCAGAATAAGTGCGCGCGTAGACATCGTAGTTGCCGTTCCGATAGGAATCCCAAGCCACGGCCACACGACCCGACTTGTCCGCGGCGATAGCGGGGTCCCATTCGTTCTGGTTCGAATTGGAAATTTTCACCGGTTTGGAGAAGCCCTTACCCTCCTGATGCGCGGCGTAGATGGCCGCCACACCGTTACGCCAGCCTTGCCAGGCGATCCAAACTCTGCCGCCCGCGTCGGTGGTGGCAACGGGATCAACGTCGGCGCCGGCCTCCTTTGAAATCTGCACCTGCTCGCCGGCCCCGGAGGCGTCCACGGCGCGCGCGAAGATGTCGAAATTGCCCCGGTGGTTCTCCGACCAGATAACCCACGCTCGCCCGTTGCCGTCCACGGCGACTGCGGCCTTGTAACAATCTCTTCCCGCCGGGGTCACGGCAATGTTTTCGCCCCAGTTCCCGCCCGAGTATTTCCTCGCCCAAATTTGGTCGCCCCCCGTGGGCTCCGCATACAGTTTGAAGTCTTTGGGTGCCTCGGGTGGATTCGCGTGGATCTTGTCAGCGTCGGGACTGTGATGGAACTGCACGTATGCCAGCCAGGCGTCACCATTCGCGCCGGCCGCGAGAGAGGGATAGTCCTCTTCTTCCGGCGTGTCGGTCAGGCGCGCCGTCACCGGCACTCGGTCCACATAAACTCGGCCGCCCAGCTTGTAGATTCCCTTCCCATAAGGAACATCGGAGGCGCGAAAACTGAACCCACCTTGCGCAGTGGAGAAGGAAAACTCACTGCTGTCTCCCACCGCCGTGGCGGTAAGGATGAAGCCATTGGCAAGCGGAAGTCCACCGCTCGGCGCGTTGGATACAGAGCGGGTAGAGAAATGAAAGATCTCCCCAACGATGTTATCGGTAGCCTCAAATCGCCAAGGCTCCAGGGTGTATTGGCCTGCCTGGATGACTTTCAATGAGCCGTCCCAGCGGGTTGTGCTGGCGTCGTTAACGCCGAACAAAACCCGAAAAGCCGTCGCTGTTTGCGCGTGCGCGTTGCTGCCCAGCACGAGCAGGATCGTTAGAATTAGGACAACGTTGATTCGTCGCATCGTCAGCTCCTTTTCTCAACCTCGGTTGCTGGAAAGATTCGGTCACAAGGGATAATGGTTCCTCAGGCCAGGTCTTAGCTCAACGATCACTCGACCTGGTAAAGCGCGCCGGATGAAGTCTCTCCCCGAAGGCTTCGGGCGCTCGCCAAAGTCATGACCCCGCTTCCTCAAGATACCTTGCGCGTCAAGGGCCCCTGCTCCGCTGTCAGTTCCCCGTGTACTTAATCCACAGGGGAGAAGCCCAAACCAGCTCGCCGTTGTCCTGCTCACCCCGGACATAGTAATAGCTGGTCTTATCCTTGTTGGGCTGGTTGTCACGCCAGGAGAATTCCACTTCCTGCGTATTGGGCGAAGTCGAGTAAACAAACTTGCCGTCGCGAACGATGGTGACCCTGGCGAATTTGGAGGCGCCGCGCAGTTTGACCTTCAGCGTGGGTGGATCCGCGGTGGAGAATTCATCGCCCATCATATGCGTTCCGCTCTCGACGTCAGCAAGGGTGTCATCGGTGGAGGCGTAAACATGGCGCTCCTTGAGAGCTTCCAGAACCGACTCGCGGGTCACATCCTTAACATAGAGATTCGCGTAGCTCATATGGGTCGAGATGTGATCCGAGCTCGCCTCAAACCCCAATCGGTAACCTTTGTCCAAAGCCAGATTGATGAAACCTTTCGGCCGCCAGCCTCCGATGTCGTCCTGCTCCCGGGGGGAACGAGGCGCGTCAGGCATTTCGTAATTCTGGCGATCGCCCTGATAAATCTCCACCACCGGTTCAGCATTGGGATCGTTGTCCCGCCAATCCGTGCCCATCCCGGTGGCGCTGGTGTGCGACGCCACGATGCCGTCGAACTGCTTCAGGTATACGTAGAGCATCTGCGTATCGACGGCGTGCGGGGGCTGGTCTCCCGGGGGGGCGCTCACGAGTGTCGAACTTTTGTAGCGTGGAAGCGGGCGGATTCCCCGCTGCACAAAAATCACGTTCCGATGGCCTTCCGGATATCCCACGCTGCGCTCATAAGAAAACATCGGGGCGAACCTGCCCGGCGAATAGAAAACGTCGGTAAGCTTCTGCGTGATCCACCAGGAGTATTCCCGCCCGCCGCCATTATCATGATCGCAGCAGCCGACCCAATCCATGGTGGCGGCGTCCAGGACGTAGCGCCATTGATCGATAAGCGTGCCGTCGCCGCCTCCGTCCATCGAGATTTCGCTATGGCGGTGGAACTCCCCGCGCACGATACGCAGGTTCCCTCCCGCCCCGCCCCGGTAATCGTGGATGGCCTGGATGGTCGCGAGGCTTGCGGCATCAACCGTGGGGGGGTCCGGCCTGCTGCCCAGGCCCGCCGCTACCACCGAGATGGCCTTCGCCACCGGCCCCAAATCAACCTCGTCACTCCAAAGATCGTTTTCGTATGGGTCAACAAACGGGTTTTGGGTCAAACCATATTGATTTGAATTCCCCTCGGTGGGCTTAAGGTCTCGCCGGCCATCGGACGAATTCACGATCAGCAGCTTGCCCTTCCCGGCCGCCACCAGGGCCGGCCGGTTGTCCAAAATGTTATCCGTGTGGTTCAGAAAGATCGGCCGGGCCCATTCCTTGCCGTCGAAAGAAACCAGGTACTCGGTCCACACCGTTCCAATCGGATTCCACCACGTAGGATGGGGAGAGCGGAAGGCAAGCCATATGCGCCCCGAACCATCCACCACCAAGCGAGGCAGCGTGTTTTTCGCGGTGCCGGAATAACTCGCGGCGCCTTCACCATCGGCGCGGTGCCAAGCATTGCCAACATCGGGGTCCAAGGCCCCCGAGTCACCTTGTCGGCCCGGGTGGTCGGGGCGCGCGCTCGGCGCGCCCACTAATCGCGACTCAAAAGAAACGTCGGGCGCCACTAAGCGGCCATCGGGCTCCAGCCCGCGCAGCGAGATCCGTCGTCCCTGATAGAGAGAAATGCCCGAGGTAGCATAGGCGCCAAAATCTTTCCCCCAACCTCGGCCGCCTTCCTCGTAGGCAATCCACAGTCGTCCACTCGGATCGTAAGCAATGGAAGGATATGCTTCGTAGCGCGCGGTGGCGGCAATGGGAATCTCATCGCCCCAGGCCTGGGCAGAATAAGTCCGCGCATAGACATCGTAATTGCCATTGCGATAGGAATCCCATGCCACGGCCACGCGGCCCGTTTTGTCCGCAGCAATGGCGGGGTCCCATTCATTTTTGGTCGAATTGGAAATCTTCACCGGCTGGGAGAAGCCACTGCCCTCCTGATGCGCCACGTAGATGGCGGCGACGCCCTCACGCCAACCTTGCCACGCCACCCATACTCTTCCGCTCGCATCGGTGGTCGCCACCGGATCAATATCCGAGCCCGCCTCCTTCGAAATCCGCAATGGCTCCTTTGCGCCTGAGACATCAACCGCGCGCGCGAAGATATCGAAATTGCCCTCGTCGTTTTCTGACCAGAAAACCCACGCGCGCCCGTTCCCGTCCACCGCGACGGCAGTCTTATAGAGGTCACGCCCAGGCACCGTCATGGCCATCGCTTCACCCCAGTTCCCTGCCGAGTATTTTCGCGCCCAGATTTGGTCGCCGCCCGTGGGCTCGGCGTACGGCTTGAAGTCTTGGGGGGCTTCGGAAATAGCCGCACGGAGTTTGTCCGCATCGGGGCTGTGATGGAACTGCACGTAGGCAAGCCAAATGTCGCCATTCGGGCCGGAAGCGATGGCGGGATAATCCTCTTCTTCGCGAGTATTCGTCAGGCGCGATGCCACCGGGATTCGGTCCACATAAACGCGTCCGTCCAACTCGTAAATCCCCTTGGCGTAAGGAATCTCCGAGGCGCGAAAACTGAATTCCCCTTGTGCGGTCTTGAAGACGAACTCACTGCTCGCCGTCACCGCGCTGGCAGTAATGATGAGGCCGTTGGCCGCCATGGTCCTGCCTTCGGCTTCGCCAAACCGGCGCGCCGCGCGCGTGGAGAAATGAAAATGATTGCCGTTCACACTGTCGTCGTTTTCAAAGCGCCAGCCCTCCAAAGTGTATGGGCCGGCGTTCTTGACCTTCAGCGACCCGTCCCATCGCGCCGGGGCCGCATCCGTGACCCCACACAAGACCCGAAAAGTCATCGAAGCTTGCGCTTGCAAATTCCTGCCCGGCACAAACAGGATCAACAGGACAAGAGCAACTCTGATTCGCCCCATCACCGACCCCCTGTCTCAATTTTCATGGCGTTGATCTGATGCCTCAAGCCGGGCAGTAATATACAACCGCGCGCCCTTGCATACAACGCTCGTCTTTTTTGCGGCTTTGGCATCCGGTTTGAGCGCGGAGAAACAACCCGCGGGGAGAAGGAGAAATTTGAATTCACAACCCTCGCCCCTTTGGGGGAGAGGGTGGCGCAATGCGCCGGGTGAGGGGGTTACTCGGGAACAATTCGTGGGGTTCTTGCCGCTTCCTCTAGTCAGACACCCCCCGCAAAGCGGGTGGCTTGATGAGTGGGGCCGCCTCGAAGGCGGTTTCCCGTAACCTTCGATTTGTTTTCATGCCGGCCGCCGTCGGAACCCCGAAGGGGTTGACATTG
>JBEKAD010000480.1:0-4833 GCA_050018435.1 Terriglobia bacterium | reverse complement strand
CCTGGGTCCGAGAACCCCTACGCACCTTGCCGCAAGCCCTGAAAGGGCGAAATAGCGTTCGAGGATGCACGCGGACGGTCGCCGAGGCTGGGTCGGTGGCCTTGATCACGCCCCTTCAGGGCTGGAGAACGGAAAATAGGGTGACCTTCCTAACCCAGGCCGCTGGCCTGGGCTTTGCTAGGCCGCCCCTTTGGGGCTGAATGCGCGCACCCCCGGTGTCCAGCAGAAGATGTGGGACACGATCAGCCTCAAGTGAGGAGGGGATAAAGGGGTAGTAATGCTCGCCCCGCTCAGGGCAAGCCCTGAGCGCACCGAATGGGGCAGGCTCTAAAGGTCGGCGCTACTTAAAGTCCTTTGGGTCTGTAGTCGCAGGTCTTCTGTAGCGGCGCTCGGCGCCTGCCCCGCCTCGCTGGGGAGCGCCGGCTTTGCCTGAAGCGCAGGCTTGTAAATTAAGGCTGCGGCCCTTTAGGCGAAAGCCAAAGAGCCGCGGAGCTAAAAGACCACTCCACGCTACCTGCTTCGGGTCAAGAAGTCAGGCGTTACCGCCCCCTCAACTAGTGCGCAGAAAGGAATTCTGCTCATAGATTAGTCATTCGGTATAGAATCGACCCCCTTAGCTTGAAAGACACCCCCCTTTGAGGTGGACCAGCAATGGAACGCCCGGCAGATTCCCGAAGTCAGCCATCTCTGGATGAAATCGTCACTCGAAGCGCGGCGGCCATTGCTGACCAGATTCGGAGGGCGGCGGCGTTGGCCAAGTCGGAAATGGACCTGCAAATCGACGTGGCCGCCGCACTCAAGAAATTTGCCGGCGACGCCAAGATCACCCTGGAAGGCCACCACAACGTCACGATTGCCACGGGGCGTCCCGATTCTGTTTATGGCAGTGTGATTGTCGAATACAAAGAGCCCGGCAAGCTTTCACCCAACAAGGACGCGGCCCCCAACAAGGCGGTGATCGATCAGCTCAAGAAGCGCTTTTACGACATGCGCCGGGAAGAACACCGGCAATGGAACAGTATGTTCGGCGTAGGGACGGACGGGAAGTACTTCATCTTTCTCCGCTTCCGCGATGATAAGTGGACGGACCAGGAGCCCCTTGAGGTCAACCGCTACTCTACCGAGCGATTCCTTTGGGCGCTCTACAACCTCGGCCAAAAGGGCAAGCCCTACCAGCCGGAATACCTGCATGGCGACTTTGGGTCTGATAGCCAGACGGCGCAGGAGGGCGTGCGCGCCCTTTATGAAGAGATTTTGACCACCACGAACCCCAAGGCGCAGGTGTTCTTCAATCAGTGGAAGATTCTGTTTGGCGAGGTGTGCGGTTACGATGTTGAAAACCTCTCGGACAAGCTGAACAAGCTGGCCGAGTTCTACCTGGTGAAAGGCAAAACGCAGCCCGCCCAGCTTCCGTTTGCGGTTCACACGTATTACGCCATCCTGATCAAGCTGCTGGCCTCAGAGATCGTGAGCTTTTTCAACCCGTGGATGACCCGCCAGGTGGAAAAGCTCCAGAGCGCTATACAGAGCGACATAAATGATGCAGGATTCGGCGGTAGCGCCGGGCTTTAGCCCGGCATGTGCCGCCCTAAAGGGCGGCGCTACTTATGTCGCTCTGTATAACACCTCCGCCAAACTCAAGCGCGAGCTCGAGGAGTTGGAACAAGGCGGCGTCTTCCACACTCTCGGCATCACGAACTTCCTGGAGGGCGACCTTTTCTCCTGGTATCTCGGGGCGTGGAGCGCGCCGGTTGAGAAGCTCGTGCGGGCAATGGTGACGAAGCTCGACCTTTATAACCCCGGCACTTTTTCAGAGGACCCGGCGCAATCCCGCGACTTGCTCAAGAAGCTTTACCAGCAATTGTTCCCCAAATCCGTACGGCATGACTTGGGCGAGTATTACACCCCAGATTGGCTGGCCGAACACGTGTTGAACGAACTCGGCTACGAAGGTGACCCGGATAAGCGCCTGCTTGACCCGGCCTGTGGATCGGGCACGTTCATGGTAATGGCCATCAACCGCATTCGCCGCTGGTACGACCTGAACCGCGAAAAATGCGCCTACGATGAAGGCGACCTGCTGAAGAAGATTCTGACCAATGTGATCGGTTTTGACTTGAACCCGCTGGCGGTTATGGCGGCCAGGACGAATTACTTAGTCGCAGTTAAGGATTTGATACGGCACGTGGACAAGGTGGAAATTCCTGTTTACCTGTGCGATTCCATTATGACGCCGGCGGAGTATGGAGATTTATTCACGGATGGGCAGGGCAAAGTTGCGAAGGTTCCGTGCAGCGCCATGAAACCTCCACACCTGTTGGTTCCTAAAGAAATTGCCAAGAGCCCCAAGGAAGTGGCCAAGTATGCCGATGTGTTGGAACAGTGCGTCAAAGATGGTTACGCGCCGAATGAATTCCTTTCCCGCTGCCGCGACGAAGGCCTGAACATCACCGCAACCGACGCCCACATCGCCCTCTACAAAGAGCTGGTCAAACTCGACAAAGCCAACAAGAACGGCATCTGGGCCAGGATTATTAAGAACAACTTCGCGCCGTTGTTTGTGGGTCGCGTAGATTACGTTGCTGGAAATCCACCGTGGGTAAACTGGGAGAGCCTCCCGGCCGAGTACCGCGATTCACTGAAACCTTTGTGGCAAGAGTACGGCCTATTCACGCTGTCCGGTTCCGCAGGACGCCTTGGCGGTGGTAAGAAGGACCTCTCAATGCTTTTCGTTTACGGGGGCGTCGATAATTACCTTGCTGATTCAGGACGGCTGGGTTTTGTGATTACGCAGTCTGTTTTCAAGACCAGGGGGGCAGGTGACGGGTTCCGGCAACTACGGTTCCTCCGCGACAAGAAGAAGGTCGTCCTAAAACCTATCGCGGTCCACGACCTAAGCGACATGCAGGTTTTCGAGGGGGCGACCAACCGTACTGCTGTGTTTGTGTGCGAGAAGCAAAGGAAGGATTTCTCCTATCCCATCCCTTACGTCGTATGGTCGGGTCCCTCACGGATTGAGCAAGACGATTCTCTGGCAGTAGTGCTTACGCACTGCAATCTAAAAAAACTTGCAGCCGTCCCTATAGATCATACGAAGGAGAGCTCGCCGTGGCTCACCTTACCGGGCCGAGCCTTGAAGGGAGTTCAAAAGGCCACCGGCCAAAGCGCATACAAGGCGTACGCCGGGTGTTGCACATGGCTCAATGGTGCATTCTGGATTGAAATAATAAAAAAGCTCCCAGATGGCAACTTGCTTATTGAAAACTTAAACGCCGTTGGGAAGATTAAACTGCCACGCGTTGAAACTGCGGTTGAATCCGCGCTTGTATATCCTCTACTTCGTGGACGTGACGTCATACGTTGGCGGGCTGAGCCATCGACGAACATTGTCCTCACGCAAGATCCTGATACGCGGGCCGGAATTTCTGAGAAACAAATGAAACAGAAGTATGAGAGAACATACCAGTACTTGAAGAAATTTGAGGACCAGCTACGAAAGCGCTCAGGTTACAGGCAATACTTCGATTCATCTGATCCCTTTTACTCAATCTACAACGTCGGCCCCTATACGATGAAAAAGTGGAAGGTCATGTGGCCAGAAGTAGGCAACACGGTCCGAGCGGGAGTGTGCGGGCCACGGAGGGTCGATTCGGAAAAGCCTGCGCTTCCAGATCACACTATTATCGCTGTTTCGTGTGAGTGGGGGGAGGAAGCTCATTATGTCTGTGCTATGCTCAATTCATCCCCTGCTCAATCCGCTGCTTCGGGCTATATTGTGTTGCATCCCTCCCCTCACATCATGGAGCACATCGGTATAGAAAGCTTCGACCCGAAAAACCCAACGCACCGTCGCTTAGCCGACCTATCCAAGGCCTGTCATGCTGCCACTATCAAGGGCGACATGGAACAAATCGAATCGCTGGAGGCCGAAATTGACAAAGCTGCGGCGAAGCTCTGGGACATCACGGACAATGAGCTGAAGGCTATTCAGGAGGCCCTGGCGGAGAGCGGCAGGGGCAAGCGGAAGGCCGCCAACGACGATGACGAGGAGTGAGAAGGTCGAGCCTTGCAACTGAGTGTGTTTTCCAAGAACGGGGTTCCCGTGCGGCTCAGCGATGAGCGCTGGGCGCACATCACTGAAGAACATTGCGAACTGGCGGGGCTACGGCAGGAAGTGATGGAAGCCATCGCCAAGCCCGAGCGCGTGCTGGAGGGTGGCGCGGGTGAGCTGCTGGCTTTGCGCGAGACGGAGCCCGGCAAATGGCTGGTTGCAGTGTACCGGGAATTCAAGGATGATGGATTCGTGATCACGGCCTTTTTGACCCGGCGCAGGGCCGCGCTCGAGAGGAGAAGACAACTTTGGCCGTAACCGAGATTCAAGAATACTTGAAGCTGCTGCCGCGCGTGAAACAGTCGCCCGGGGGGGCGGTGTGGCTGTCTTATGACCAGGAAGCCGACACGCTGTACGTGAACTACAAGAAGCCCAGCTTCGCCACGGACAGCGAACTCACTGAGGACGACGTGATCGTGCGCTACGCCGGTGATGAGGTGGTGGGATTCACCGTGCTGCACGCCAGCCAACGCGCCTGAGACCCTCATGAAGGATGGTGAGTGCCGCCATGAAGTTGACCTACGACCCTCGCTACAACATTGCGTATCTCCGCTTTCAGGAAAAGACGGCTCAGGTGGAAACGCTGCACCTCAGCGACGACTTATACTAATTCACCGTCAAAGATAGAGTTTTGAACCAATCAAAGCAGGTCATCGAGCGGACGACCTCGGGGTGTTGGTGCAAGGAATGAAGGCCGGCGGAGAGCTGATCCACGACTGCGT
>JBEKAD010000479.1:0-5791 GCA_050018435.1 Terriglobia bacterium | reverse complement strand
AGTATTCGAAAAGTTTTACCGAGGCAAAGATCAGCGGGAGAGGATACCGGGTACGGGCATGGGCCTCACCATTGCCAGGGAGATTGTGCGCGCCCACCACGGCCGGATCTGGGTGGAGAGCGAACCCGGAAAAGGGGCGAGATTCTCATTCTCGGTCCCCCGCGCTCCCAGGGAGTCTTGACTGTGACCAACGCGAGAATTTTGGTCGTCGATGATGAGCCGCAGATTCGCCGGGTGATGCGCACCACACTGGTGGCGCGCGGCTATATGGTCAGCACCGCGCGCAACGGCGAAGAGGCTCTGGAGAAAGTTCGAGAAGAGCGCTTCGACCTGGTGCTTCTCGACATCAATATGCCGGGAATCGGTGGCATGGAAGCCTGCCGCATCATCCGCTCCCGGAGCGACATTCCCATCGTGATTCTTTCCATTCGCAATGCGGAAAAGGAGAAGGTTGAAGCGCTGGATGCCGGCGCGGACGACTATGTGACCAAACCCTTCAGCATGCCGGAACTCTTAGCCCGGGTTCGCGCCGCCCTCCGCCGGGCGCCGCTTTTGAGCCCGGGCACGCCGGATTTGCTGAACCTGGGCAAAACCGTCATCAATTTCGTCGCGCGCCGGGTCACCGTGGACGGTACGGAAGTGCGCCTGACTCCCAAGGAGTTTGATCTTCTCCGCTACCTCGCCAGTAATCCCGATGTGGTAATCCCCCATGCCAAGCTTCTTCAGGCGGTGTGGGGGCCGGATTATGGCGAAGAGGTGGAATACCTGCGCGTCTTCATCAACCAGCTTCGCAAGAAGATCGAGCCTGATCCTTCCCACCCCGCGTATTTCCTGACAGAGCCTTGGGTTGGCTACCGGTTTAGTCTTCCCCCAAAGGGGTAGTGGGTCAATTTGATGCTGTAGCGGCGAGTTTATCCGTCAGCCGACGGACCAAATGGTCCGTCAACTGACGGATNACTACCTAAAAAGGCCTAACGAAATCTTGAGCAAGTCTTTATGACTTCTTTACGGACCTCCGAGCACCATCGATAAGGTGACTCCCATGGAAACCGATTCAGGGGACGACTACGGCCCGGCATCTCCGGCTTATTCTCGCGAATCCGAATGCCACCTCCAGGGTGACAAGCAGGATGCGCAGAGGCTGGAAGTTTTCGTGATCTTTACGGACGCACCGGGAACGCTGGCGGCCCTGCAAATGGCAGAGGCGCTTGGGCAAAAACTGGGGGCGCATATCGAGCTGCTCATGCCCTATGAAGTGCCTTACGCGCTGCCCCTGACCAAGCCTGCGGTACCGGTGGAATTCCTGGAGGGCCAAATCCGCAACTTGGCCGGTAAGACCTGCATGGAGGTCGCCGCGCAGATTTATTTATGCCGCGACAAGAGGCGGACTTTAAAACTCCTCCTGCGGCCGCATTCTTTGATTGTTGTGGGAGGCAAGAAACGCTGGTGGCCCACCCCGGCGCAAAGACTTGCGCGGGCTCTCCAAAAGGATGGGCACCCCGTGATTTTCGCGGAGCTGAGGTGACATTGCCGTGGCTGACTTGGCTTACATCTTGATTGGCGTGCTGTTTTTCGTTGGTTGCTGGATTTTCACTCGCGTCTGTGAACGTCTCTAGGGAGGGATGACCTATGGATTTCATCATTGCCGGCATCGCCGCATTGTTTCTGTTTGGTTATCTGGTTTACGCCCTCTTGCGTCCAGAGCAGTTCTGAGGAGGCTCGCATGACCATGACTGGCTTTGTGTACATTCTTGTGTTCTTTCTGTGCCTGTTGGCGCTGACGAAGCCGTTGGGCCTTTACATGGCTCGCGTTTTCGAGGGCGAGCGCACTTTTCTCCATCCTGTGTTGCGGCCCCTGGAACGGCTCGTTTATAGGTTTTGCGGCATCCGGGAAACCTCCGAACAGCGCTGGACGCAATATTCAGCCTCGGTTATTGCTTTTACCCTGGTCGGCTTCCTGTTTGTTTACGCCATTCAGCGCCTGCAAGGATTCCTGCCCATTAACCCGATGGGATTCAGCACCGGCCACGCTCCCAGCTACGCCACGCCCATGACGCCGGACCTGGCGTTCAATACCGCCGTGAGCTTCGTAACCAACACCAACTGGCAGGCTTACGGCGGGGAGCAGACGCTCAGCTATCTCGTCCAAATGGCAGCGTTGACGGTCCAGAATTTCCTTTCCGCCGCCACCGGCATTGCCGTGGCGATCGCGCTCATTCGCGGTTTTGCACGCAAGCAAACGAACACCATCGGCAATTTCTGGGTTGACACGACACGCGCCACGGTTTACGTGCTGCTGCCTCTCGCATTGGTGTTTGCCCTATTTCTCTGCTTTCGCGGGGTGCCGCAAACTTTGAAGTCCTACCAGAAAGCCGCCACGCTGGAAGGAGCAACTCAAACCATCGCGGTGGGCCCGGTGGCCGGGCAGGAAGCCATCAAGCTGCTGGGCACCAATGGCGGCGGCTTTTTCAACGTCAATTCAGCCCATCCTTTTGAAAACCCGACCCCGCTCACCAGTTTCATGCAGGTCCTGGCCCTTCTCAGTATCTCGTCGGGCTTAACCTATACGTTCGGGAAGATGGTGGGTGATACGCGTCAAGGCTGGGCGCTGTTCGCCGCCATGTCGTTCCTCTTCTTTGCCGGCGTATTTATCTGCTATCCCTCCGAGCACGCGGGTAATCCGAACCTTGCCCGCTTAGGGGTGGAGACGGCGGCCACTCCCACCCAATCGGGCGGCAACATGGAGGGTAAGGACGTCCGCTTTGGTATGGCCGGTTCCACCTTGTTTGCGACCGCGACAACCGACGCAAGCTGCGGGGCTGTGAACAGCATGCACGATAGCTATACCCCCCTCGGCGGCTTCATCCCCTTGTTCAATTTACAGACGGACGAGGTTATTTTCGGCGGAGTCGGGTCAGGTTTATACGGCATGCTGTTGTACGCCATCGTTGGGGTTTTTATTGCCGGACTGATGGTGGGCAGAACGCCGGAGTATCTCGGAAAGAAAATCGAGCAAAAGGAAGTCAAGATGGCCATGGTGGCCGTCATTGCCACGGCCTTCTCCATCCTTGTCTTCACGGCGATTTGCGCGGTCATTCCCTTCGCGAAGAACGGCTACTGGAATGCCCCAGGGGCGGCCATCGCTAATCTCGCGAACTCCGGCCCGCATGGTTTCAGCGAGCTCCTTTACACCTTTTCGAGCGCTTCGGAAAACAATGGCAGCGCCTTTGCGGGAATCAACGTCAATACTCCCTGGTATAACCTCACGACCGCACTGGCCATGCTGATTGGGCGTTTCGGATTCATTCTCCCGACTCTGGCTATTGCCGGCAGCCTTGCCACCAAAAAGAAGGTGCCCACAACCAGTGGCACGTTCCCGACTCATGGCCCGCTCTTTATCGGCCTCCTGGTGGGGGTCGTGGTGGTGATTGGCGCCTTGACTTTCTTCCCGGCGCTTTCGCTGGGTCCACTGGTCGAGCACTTTTTCATGCGCGAAGGAAAACTCTTGTCCTCGCTGATGTTGACTATCGGGAGCTAATTCATGCCAACGACGATTGTAACGCCTCCTCCGCTTGACGATTTTACGACCCTCGTGCCCAGGAAAATGGTGCGGCCACGCCCCCTGTTCGACAGGCAACTCATGGGGCGCTCCCTCAAGGCGTCGTTTGTAAAGCTGAATCCGGTCACGCTTTTCAAGAACCCCGTGATTTTCGTGGTGGAAGTGGGTGCAACGCTAACCTCGATTTTTCTGATTCGAGACATTTTTATCAGGGCGTCCGGCATCGGCTTCTCGCTGCAAATTTCTCTCTGGCTCTGGTTCACGGTGCTCTTTGCCAACTTTGCGGAGGCCATGGCGGAAGCGCGCGGCAAGGCACAGGCCGACACCCTGCGCAAGGCCAAAACCGACTCCATGGCTCGGCGGATTGTTTCGGCCGGCAACACGGAAATCGTTCCTGCGTCCAAGTTGCGCGCCCAGGACGTGGTGATCTGCGAGGTCGGCGAGATCATTCCCGGCGACGGCGAAGTCATCGAGGGCATCGCCACCGTGGATGAGTCGGTCATTACCGGCGAAAGCGCGCCCGTGATCCGGGAATCGGGTGGAGACCGCAGCGCCGTTACGGGCGGGACCAAGGTCCTCTCGGATCAGATCAAGGTTCGGATCACCTCCAATCCCGGTGAGACCTTCCTCGATCGCATGATCGCACTGGTGGAAGGCGCCGAGCGCCAGAAGACGCCCAACGAGATCGCGCTCAACATCCTGATCGCCGGGTTGACTCTCATCTTTTTGCTGGCCGTTGTCACCTTGCAGCCGTTTGCCGTGTATTCCGTCAACTCCGCCCAGGCAGGAACAGTTCCCAGCGTCGCCGTGCTGGTTTCCCTCCTCGTCTGCCTGATTCCCACCACCATCGGCGGGTTGCTTTCCGCCATCGGCATCGCGGGTATGGATCGCGTCATGCAGCACAACGTGCTGGCCATGAGCGGAAAGGCCGTTGAGGCTTCCGGAGACGTTAACACGCTCCTGCTCGACAAGACCGGCACCATCACCCTGGGCAACCGGCAGGCAGTGGAATTCCTTCCGGTCGCGGGAGTCACCGGCCCCGAGTTGGCGGACGCGGCGCAACTCGCCAGCTTGGCCGATGAAACACCCGAAGGCCGCTCGATTGTGGTGCTCGCCAAACAGGCGTTCAACCTCCGGGGGCGCGAGGTTGCTGAGCACGAGGCCCACTTTATCCCTTTCTCCGCCTACACCCGCATGAGCGGCGTCGACATCGACGGTCGCCGCCTGCGCAAAGGGGCCACCGATGCCATTGTGCAATTCGTCATCGATCAAGGTGGCAAGGTTCCCGTGAACTTCACCGAAATGTCGGATCGCATTTCCCGCACCGGAGGCACTCCCCTCGCTGTCGCCGATGCAGATCGTCTGCTGGGGGTCGTGCACCTGAAGGATATCGTCAAGGGGGGAATGCGTGAGCGCCTGGAACAATTGCGGGCGATGGGAATTCGTTCCGTCATGATCACCGGCGACAATCCCTTGACGGCAGCGGCGATTGCCAACGAGGCCGGTGTGGATGACTTCCTCGCGCAAGCAACGCCCAAAGACAAAATGGATTACATCAAGAAAGAACAAGGGCAAGGCCGGCTGGTGGCCATGACCGGAGATGGCACCAACGATGCGCCCGCCCTGGCCCAGGCCGACGTGGGTGTGGCTATGAACACCGGCACGATGGCTGCCAAGGAAGCCGGCAACATGGTGGACCTGGATAGCAATCCCACCAAGCTGCTCGAGATTGTGGGCATCGGCAAGCAGTTGCTGATGACCCGCGGCTCGTTAACAACCTTTTCAATATTGAACGATGTCTCCAAATACTTCGCCATCATCCCGGCGATGTTCGCGGCCACCTATCCGGAGCTTGACAAACTCAACATCATGCGCCTCCACAACCCGCAGAGCGCCGTTCTGGCCGCGGTGATCTTCAATGCCCTGATCATCATTGCTCTCGTCCCCCTGGCATTGCGCGGGGTGAAATACAAACCGCAAAGCGCCGCCGCAATGTTGAAGCGCA
Organism: Terriglobia bacterium; assembly: GCA_050018435.1. GTDB lineage: Bacteria > Acidobacteriota > Terriglobia > UBA7540 > UBA7540 > Bog-366. Next base: position 227 of record JBEKAD010000479.1, on the reverse strand, counting down.
ACCTTTGGATTTATGGATTGGGCGGGTTCATTGCGCCCTTCCCTTGCATCTGGCTGATCGACCGGCTACTCGGTATGTTGCACCTGGCGTAGGGCCGAGCGGCGCTCGGCCTGGGCCGAACGCCGTTCGGCCCTACAAGGAGATCTCATGCGCTACCAACTTGCCCAAGCTTTTCGCTTCACCCTGCTGATGACCGTACTGACCGGGCTGATCTATCCCGGCGTGGT
>JBEKAD010000478.1:0-4839 GCA_050018435.1 Terriglobia bacterium | reverse complement strand
GGCTCTTCCCGGTCAGCATGCCCTGCGACTTGCGCCAGGCCGTCGAGATAGGCCGCAAGGCGTTTCTGTTGTGCGCCTGGCGCCATAAAATTGGCGCTCATGAAATCAGTATATCACTTTTTATAACACAGTAGTACTAGAATGGTGAGTAGCAATTGCCATACCACTTAGATGCTTGGGATAAGCTCTTTAAAATCAGCACATCGCATTATAGGTTCGTGACCAAAAGTGCAAATCCTTGCACACGAAAGTGAAAACCATTTCCCTCCTGCCCCGAAGGCAGTCCCTACGCGGCGATTCTTACGCAGCGAATCGCGGGTGGCGCGTCTCCGCCAGCTCGGACAAGTACATCGCGCTTTCAGCGATGTGCGCGGGTCACCTTATTCCGAGGGGAGACCCGCGCGGTACCCCCGCATTACCGCTCCCATACATATCGACTCGGAGGGCAAGGCAAGGGGGAATAGAACAGCTCTTGGGCGCGGTCAGTGAGAAGAGCCGCAGACCTTGTTTCTCGTCACTCGTCACTTGACACTGCCTTTTGCAGCTCCCACAAGTCCCTTCGGGAAATCGCCGGCCCCAAAGAACAGGAGTCAGTGCCAGCCTGCTTACCATCGGGAGGGGTCGCGAGAATTCTGCAAAAGCAGGTTGAATTCGCTACAATCAATGTGTGGAGTTCGAGGAGGATGCCCGCAAAGCCGCCGACAAGCTGCGCAGGCACAGAGATTACAGCTCGAAGGGCGCCTGAGGTTGTGTGACCCGGAGGTCTGCGGTTCTTCAGGACCTCACCCGATCGGGATAGGGGGAGCGGTTGCCCGCTCACCCCTCCCACACTACTGTACGTACGGAGCCGTATACGGCGGTGCGGCGGGTTAACGCTTATGGGACAACGCCTTGGGGCAACTGCGAAGGGTGGGTTTTCCGCACCCCGTAGGAGTCTGTGTGGAAACCTCGTTTGGCACGCTGTAGCGGCGATCTCTGATTCCCGAAGTTGTTGATTCTAAAAAACGGCGGTCAGAGACCGCCGCTACAGATCGAGGTTTTCCGCGCCCTGTAAGGGGACAAGATGTCACTGAGCGTTGCCCCCGACAGGTGTATCGATCCCGTGCGGGGTTCAAGGTTGGTAACTGCCAATAAGCTATTGTAGGCGCAAAATAAAGGAAAGCGACTTATTGTCACTTGGTCCAATAGAAGGGTCTACAAGCCCTTGTAAGGGGTTATAAGGGCTTGTCAAGCGTTCAAAGGTCCGCTCACCGACCGCAGCGGCCTCGCAGCTCGTAGGCCCGGATCTTATGGTAAAGCGTGCGCTCGCTGCCTACTGCTTACTGCCTAACCCGGCGTAGCTGGAACCAAACAGGAAAGTTGGAGCGATTCTGAATTGCCGTTGCGCACCCGTAAACACAGGGCGAAACCAAGGTGCCCCAAAATATCCTGCCAGAAAATGTCAGAATCCAACTCCGAAGGTACTACTGCCCACTGCCTACCGCCGACTGCCGACTGCCCTCCGCTGGCACAATGCGGGTTCCCGCCATGCCCTGCAAGGCTTCAGAAATGCGTTCGGGTGAAGTGATGATGGCCAGGCGGCCTCCGCGTTCGAGGTAGGCGAGCGCCGCTTCAATTTTTGGTCCAATGCTGCCCGCCGCGAATTGGCCTTCGCGCAGGTAGCGGCGCGCCTCCGCCACGGTCAGGTTGGCGACGGCGCGTTCCTGGGGCGTGCCGAAATTAAGCGCCACTTGCTCGACGCCGGTGGAAATCAGAAAGAGCTCCGCTTCCAGTTCCCACGCCAACAAGCTTGAGACGCGATCCTTGTCGATGACCGCGTCGATTCCCACCAGCCGATCGCGCTTGAGGACCACGGGAATGCCTCCGCCTCCGCAGGCGATCACCAGCGCGTCATGGGCGAGCGCGCCCTCGATGGCGGCGAGTTCCATGATCTCCTTCGGCTCCGGTGAGGGCACCACGCGCCGATAGCCGCGTCCGGCGTCCTCGACCATCGTCCACCCCTGCGCCACGCGACGGCGTTCCGCCTCTTCCCGGGGATAAAAAGGGCCAACCGGTTTGGTGGGATTGCGCCAGGCGGGGTCGCGCCGCGACACCATTACTTGCGTTACCATGGTCACCACCGGCCGCCGCAAACCGCGGCGCTGAAGAGTTTCCTGAAGCATCTGTTGCAGGAGATACCCGATGGTCGCTTGCGTTTGGGCGACGCAGGCATCGAGGGTGAGGGGCGGCACCTGCGCCGCGGCTATTTCCGAGCGCAGCAGCGCGTCGCCCACCTGCGGGCCGTTGCCATGCGTCACCACCACGCGGTAGCCGGCCGCCATCACCGCGGCAATGCCTTCACACGTCACGCTTAGATTCGCGCGCTGCTCCTCCAGGGTGCCGCGTTCGCCCGGCTTGACCAGGGAATTGCCGCCAATGGCCACCACGGCGATAGGCATAACGCGCCTCAGAAGAGCAGGGCCAGGAAAATGGCCTTCTGCATGTGCAGGCGATTCTCCGCCTGGTTGTATGCCATGGAACACGGGGAGTCCATGACGTCGTCAGTCACTTCCTCGCCGCGCCGCGCCGGCTGGCAATGCATGAAGAGCGCTTGCGGGCCCGCTGCTCGCATCAGTTGGGAATTCACCTGGTAAGGGCGAAAGACTTCCTGGCGAGTCTCTGCTTCCTCCTCCTCGCCCATGCTCGTCCAGACATCCGTGTAAACCGCGTCCGCGCCCGCCACCGCTTCCGCAGGATTGTGCGTCAGCGTTACGTCGCCGCCCTCGCGTTTGGCATCCGCCACCACCGACCGGTCCGGCTCGTAACCGGCCGGGGTGGCAATACGCATGCGAACCCCCAACCGCGCCGCGCCGTAAATCAGCGAATGTGCTACGTTGTTGCCGTCGCCCACCCAGGCCAGAGTTACATCCGCCAGCCTACCCTTGCACTCGAGCAACGTCAAGTAATCGCCCAGCGCCTGACAGGGATGCTCGAAATCGGTAAGGCCGTTGATGACGGGTACGGCGGCGTGCTCCGCCAGCTCAATCGCCGTCTGGTGTGAGTGCACGCGCGCCATGATGACGTCCACCCAGCGAGAAAGGTTACGCGCCACATCCTTCACGGCTTCACGCTTGCCCAATCCCACTTCTTCCCAACCCAGGCCCAGCGCCCGTCCGCCCAATTGGCTGATCCCCAGTTCAAACGTCACCCGGGTGTGCAGGCTCGGTTTCTCAAGAATCATCGCCAGAGTCCTGCCCTCGAGAGCATGATTGTAGCGCGCGGGAGCAGCCTTGACTCCCTGCGCCAGCTTCAACAGGAAATCAATCTCCGGCGGCGTCAGATCATGGAGTGAAATCAAATGCCGGTGTGCCAAGGTCGATGGGCGCAGAAGTGGCGCCGATCCTTTCTCGACTTGGCGGACAATTTTGAGTTTACGCATAAATCCTCGATGGCCTCGATGGTATCAAAGCAAGAGGCGGGCCATGAAGCGTGCGACTCGCGGGAAGCAAGCTAACCCACTTGTTTGGAGTAAATTATCCGTTTAAGGAGGGAATCAGCGGGCTCGGCCCATGGGAACTTGAGGATTATCACGCTGTCTGCGGAGGCCACAAAGGTCACGGCGCGGCGGAGCCGCAACCAAACAGGTTTTGTAGGGGCAGGCCTTGTGCCCTGCCCCCCGCAAGGGCACCCACGAGGGGTGCCCCTACAAGAGGCGCAAAATGTTTGCTAAAAAAACAAGAAATCACGATCTTGTTTTACGGAGAGCGTCCTTTGGGTTGCGGCTCGGCCGCGCTGTGGTCTCTGTGCGCTGTGGTGAGCCTTTTACTGCAATCGAAGCAGCCGGCCCGGCGCATCCTTCGAGACCACAAAAGATGTCCAAACCACGGTGCTCCGGCCGACCGTATCCACCGTGGCTGCCCGCAAACGGTAGCGGCCCGGCTGGGCTAGGTTGAAACTCACTCGCACCTCCCCACCGGACCCCTCCGGGCTGGCCGCAGGCGCCAGATTTTCGGGCGTCAAGAACTGGTGATCTTCCGCTTCCGGACCGTACAGCTCCCAGGCGACTCGGTTGTTGTAAACGATGCCGTCGCGCGCGGCGCCAAACGTGTAGTAAATCGGCGCGGCTTTTTCCACCACGTGCGCCAACGCCGAAATTTCAAGACTCCCTGCCACCGAGGTTTCCGACAGCGTGACCTTGAGCACCGGAGGCACGCCAGGAGCGCGCGGCGGAACCCTCGATCCAGCCAGCACCGTGCGCTTCCCTTCTGAGTCGACTTCCACCTTGCCGTCTTCCCGGATGCGCACCGTCTCGCGATAGCCCTGGGGACTGAGGCCGGGAAGGTCCCAAAGCAGATCGAATCCCACACCCAGCTTGACGCACCTTTCGATTTCCCCAAAGAAATTGCTCATCACCGTGCGGTACTTCACACCCTGTTGATTGGCGCGCTCCAGGTTGAGCTCATGAATGCCCCAAAGCGGACCCCGGCCCATGTAAACGTGCCCCAGGTTGTAACCGGGGGGCAGCAGGATGGCGACCTCGGCGCTTTGGGTGAGTTCACTCAAATCCCGCCGCGGATGCATGTTGGCATAGGTGCGAAGGTGCCGCGCGAGACCCAGAACTTCCCCGAACGGCACGGCAGCCAATGCGGCGTTGTCCCAAAAGAAAAACCGCGTGGCGCCCATATCGTAGGCATGCGTGAGCCACTCAGCGGAATCCTCCTGCTGTACCTGGCCGTAGATGCTCACGCCCCAGGTCTTGTGGGCGAGGCGCGCGGCTCCACGCAGGAAACCGAAAATGATGCTGGTAAACGCCAGAGGATCCTCCGGCGGGATTTGGACTCCGTACGTCATATCCATCTC
>JBEKAD010000477.1:0-4846 GCA_050018435.1 Terriglobia bacterium | reverse complement strand
GGCCCCGGCATTATGGAAGCCGCCAATCGCGGGGCCAGCGAAGCGGGCGGAAAATCCATCGGACTTAATATCAAATTGCCCCTGGAGCAAAAACCCAACCCCTACATTCCCCCCGAACTCAGCATGTTGTTCCGCTACTTCTTCATGCGCAAACTCTGGTTCGCGCAGCCCGCCCAAGCGCTGATCGTCTTTCCCGGCGGCTTTGGAACCATGGATGAAATGTGCGAGTTTCTCACCTTAATCCAGACCCACAAGATGGGACATCGCGTGACCATCCTCCTTTACGGCTCGAAGTTTTGGAAACGCGCGATCAACTTCGGCTGGCTGCTCGAGGCGGGGACCATCAGCAGCGAGGATTTGAAATTGATCCGCTTTGTCGATTCTCCCCAACAAGCTTTTGAGATTTTGAAGGATGAACTAGGACAGCGCTTCGGCTTGCGTCCTGTCATCAAACATCCCTTCGTCTAGTGCTTAGTTGCAGAAGTTAGCGACTTTATTTGTCGGCGGATGGAAGGGCGGGGCTTTAGCCCCTGAAGCGACGTGGCTTCAGGGCCTAAAGGCCCATCCAGCCCTCCGCCCTGAGGCGGCGGGGCTAAAGCCCCGCCCTTCCGAGGGCATCAGTAATATCGCTTATTGACGCAACTAAGCACTAGTGCCGTTCCAACTTTTTGCGACTAATCCGCGTAAGCCCGATGGCAGGCCGATGCTGTGCAACACAAATGCGGAATACATGGCCTCAATAAGTTGGAACGGTACGGGCGGCAGAAGGGTTATAATTCGAGAGTGGCGAGGCTGGTGGGGTCAAGTCTCGCCGTTCATCTTCGGAGGTGTTTATGCAATTCCTCAAGGAAAGCATGCTCGAACTGATCATCCAGACTTCCACGAATCTGCCGCCGGATGTTCGTAAAGCCATGGCCTGGGCGCTGCGCACCGAGAATCCCCAAACGCAGTCGGGGCAAGCGCTGGCCATCATCGGCGAGAACATTGACATGGCCTATCAGGACGAAGGCGCGATTTGCCAGGACACCGGCATGCTCACCTTCGAGATCAAAACTCCCCTCGGAGTGAACCAGATCGCACTCCGCAAACAGACTCTGGAAGCCGTCGCCGAGGCCACCAAGCGCGGCAAGCTGCGGCCCAATTCCGTGGACTCGATCACCGGCAAAAACAGCGGCAACAATCTCGGGCCCGAAACGCCGATCTTCCATTTCGAGCAATGGGAGAAACCGGAGGTAGAGGTGCGCCTGATCCTCAAGGGCGGGGGTTGCGAGAACAAGAACATCCAATATTCTGTGCCCTGCCAGCTCGAGCACCTGGGCCGCGCCGACCGGGATCTCGAAGGCGTCAGGAAATGCCTGCTCCACGCCGTGTGGCAGGCGCAAGGCCAGGGTTGCGCGCCGGGGGCCATCGGCGTGTGCATCGGCAGTGACCGCGCAGGTGGTTATCATCTAGCCAAGCAACAACTCTTTCGGATATTGGACGACACAAATCCCGACCCGGTGCTGGCGAAGCTGGAGCAGGAGATTATGGAGCAAGCCAACAAGCTAGGGGTCGGAGCCATGGGCTTCGGCGGTTCGAACTCTCTCATCGGATGCAAGATCACGGCGGCCAACCGGCTTCCCGCCAGCTTCTTCGTAACCGTGGCCTACGATTGCTGGGCGTTCCGCCGGCTGGGAGTCCTGCTCGACGCCGAATCGGGCGCCATCACCCAGTGGTTATATCGCGATCCCAGCCGGCCCGTAGAACGCCTGATCGCGACCGGTACGGGCTTCCAGTTGACAGGCCGCGAGGTGCGCCTCGAGCCCCCCCTCAGCGAGGAAAAAGTCCGCGCCCTGAAAGTTGGCGACGTGGTGCTGATTAATGGCCCCATGGTCACCGGCCGCGACGCCGCGCATCACTACCTGCTGCACCACGATACGCCCTACGACTTGCGCGGGGCGATCCTCTATCACTGCGGCCCGGTGATGCTCAAGGAGAATAACGAGTGGCGGACCAAGGCCGCCGGCCCTACCACGAGCATCCGTGAAGAACCTTATGAAGCGGACATCATTCGCCGTTTTGGTTTGCGGGCGGTGATGGGCAAAGGCGGAATGGGGCCCAAGACGGGTGCGGCGCTGAAGGAATACGGCGCGGTGTACCTGCACGCCATCGGCGGGGCCGCACAGTTTTACGCGCGCTGCCTGCCCAAGGTTCATAGCGTCTATTTGCTGGAGGAACTTGGTGTCCCCGAGGCCATGTGGGTCTACGAAGCGCGCAACTTCCCCGCCATCGTCACCATGGACTCACACGGCAACTCGCTGCACGCAGAAGTCGCGGCAACAACCGGCGCGGAGCTGGAAAAGGTCGGAAAGCGGTAGCGGCTTTTCGGCTTCCATTATGACGCCGCAGAAGCGGCGGCCCGGTGCTCCCCATGCGCCCGCTGGGGCGAGTGCAGGTCACTTCTCCGGGGACCAGGGCGTGAGTCGAGGAATCCAGCGAGGCACGGCTTGGCAGTAAGCTTGATAGGAAGCGCCGAACTTCTTTCTCAGCGTAGGCTCTTCGTAGGCCAATACAAACAGATGAAAGCCGATTCCGAATAGAAGTGCATACACCAGAAGCTTTGGGGAACTGAAAAGCAGCGCCTCACTGAAGAGCACCAAATCAATTCCCACATACATCGGGTTGCGGACGAATCGGTAGGGCCCGCTCACCACGAGGGATTTCGGCGGGTCGATGGGGGCGGGAGTGCCGTGTCCGACGACCGCAAAGTTCCATGCGCACGTCAGGAGAATCAGAGCGCCCAACCCGCACGGCGCGAGCGCCAGCCAATTCAGCCAGCCTTCCGGCCGGGGCACATGCTTCGTCAGCAGTATATAGGGAACGCATACGAGAACACTGCCCGGCACCAAGATCGCAAACAAGAGGGTCTTGAGAATCGGTCCAACGACCCGTGGGGACATAGGGCACCTTCGATGGAATAAACCAGTCGCGATGAGGCCGGACTGCACGTTCTACATCTTACCTCCGCCTGCGGCTTGCCTATCAATGCCAAAATTTCTCTTGACCATTGCAATCCGGTAGGCTATAGTGGGAGGTGAAGAGTGGCGGCGGGCCAGCCCTTCGGCGGGCCAGCGCGTGTTACGCTTGGTGCCAACCCGCGCTTACGCGGACGGCGTGCGGAGCAAGAATGGATTTAGGATGCCTACTGCCGAGCCTCATGAATTGCAGGGCGACTTCATGTCCATCAGTCGCACAAAAGCCGAAAGCTGAGAACATATTGAAAACAAAGGGTAGGGAGAGGGCTTTTTTTCATACCAAAGCTGAGAACATACTGAAAAGAAATCCACTTACAAAAAAACATAGAAACTCCGAAATAGCCTGACAAAGTGCCCGACATAAGAGATGCCCCCTCGCTGGTGGCAGGCGGCGGAAAAGGCGCCGATTGGCAAGATAACTGGGCTATGCTGAATTGAGCAGGCTTAGGGGGCGGAGAGGAAAGTGGGCTTGCGTTCCGCGAGCAGCGGCTTGGCCGGACGACTTGTGTCGGGGGCGAGTGCGGCTTGAAAGCTGGAATTGATTTTGATGTCGATGGGAAGAACGTCGGCGATCTGCTTGTCTCGCACCGTGACCCGCAGCATCAGGCCGCGATGCGCGGCGGGATTCTGCTGGTCGAAAACAAAATTGCCGAGGCTGTAAGCAATCCAATGATCGTGGTATTTTTCGAGCGGTTGCACCACGTGCGGGTGGCTGCCCACAATCATGTCCGCGCCCGCATCGATCATCTGGTGAGAAAGCTCCACCTGGCCGCGGGTCGGCTTGAAAGCGTATTCCACGCCCCAATGCGGGCACACGATCACCAAGTCGGCAAGGGGCCGCGCAAAGCGGATGTCCGCCAGCGTTTGCGCGGGATCCAGCCACGCCACGCCCGGGCGATCCACACCCGCCGCTGCTTCCTTGGGGTCAATGTCCACGTAGGCAAGGAAGGCGATGCGCAGGCCGCCCACATGAACCAGCAGCGGGTAATGCGCCGCCAAAATGTTCTGTCCCGCGCCCACGGGACGAACACCCGCCGCGCGCAATCGCTCCAAACTATCGAGCAGCGCCTCGGGGCCCCAGTCGTAAGCGTGATTATTGGCCTGCGAAACCACGTTGAAACCCGTGGCCCTCAGCCCCTCGATCGCCCGGGGGTCGGCGCGAAAAGAATACAGGTGATGCAGATTGCGACCGCGGTCCGATACCGGGCACTCCAAATTGCAGTAGCGCAGGTCGGCGCTGCGCAGCGTATCCGCGATGAGATGGAAGGGAAGCGACCAGTCCTTTTGCGCTGCCATGCGCGAGCCCACCGCGCGTGAAAGCATGACGTCACCCGTGAAGAGCAGCGTATACTCCCGTCTTGCCGGCGCCTTCGGCTGAACAGATTTTTTCTTCGAAGTCGTCTGCGCTGGCGCGGCAACCTGCGGAGGGGTGAGCGGGCTCAAAACGCACCACCCCCCCACCGCCATCGCGGCCAGGAAGCCCATGCGCAGCCATTGCATCATCCTCTTCATCCGTAGACTCGAGCTCACGTCCATTCTCACTTGAGGTTGTCGGGAATCAGGAATTCCACCAGCACGAGGTCGTGCCACTCGCCCCCCAACTTGCCGTGCTTCTCGTGCAAGCCCACTTCTTTCCAGCCGGTCAGTTGGCAAAGTTTACGCGCGCCCTCGTTCACGGCCATGATGCGCCCAATGATTTTGTAGAAGCCCTTCTCACGTGCGACGCTCTGCATAGCCTTCATCAATTCCTGCGCCACACCGTGGCCACGCAGGCTGCGCTCGATGTAGATGGAGAGCTCCGCGATCCCGTCGTAGCAGTGGCGCGGGCTGTA
>JBEKAD010000476.1:0-4850 GCA_050018435.1 Terriglobia bacterium | reverse complement strand
CATGGAGGAGATTAGGCGCGCCGTGGGGGATGATGCGGTCGGGAAGGGCGATGCGCAGAATGCTGGCGGGAATTTTCTTGTCCTGCAACAGGGTGGCGACCGCCGAGCCAAATCCTCCGGCTTCGGTGCCTTCCTCCGCCGTCACCAGAAATTGCTTTTCCGCCGCCAGGCAGCAGATTAATTCTTCGTCCAGGGGTTTGACGAACCGCGCATTGATGACGGTGGCGTGCAGGCCCAGGGCCTCCAGCCTTGCCGCCGCTTCCAGGCAGGGATAGACCATGGAGCCGAGGGCCAGGATGCCGATGTCGGAACCCTCGCACAGAATCTCGGCTTTGCCAATCTCCAGGGCCTTCATCTCCGGGTCCATGGCGACGCCCATTCCGTTGCCGCGCGGGAAGCGCAGGGCGGCGGGCCCGTTGAGGTTAATCGCGGTGTAGAGCATGTGGCGCAGTTCGTTTTCATCCTTGGGGGCCATCACCACGATACCCGGCAGGGCGGGAAGATAAACCAGGTCATAGAGCCCGTGGTGCGTGGGGCCGTCGGCGCCCACCAGGCCGCCGCGGTCGAGAACAAAGGTCACCGGAGCGCGCATCAAGCAGGTGTCGTGCATCACCTGGTCAAAAGCGCGTTGCAGAAAGGTGGAATAGATCGCGCAGACCGGCCGCATGCCTTCGCAAGCCAGTCCCGTAGCGAAGGTGACGGCGTGCTGCTCCGCGATTCCCACGTCGTAGAAGCGGTCGGGAAAGCGTTTGGAGAATTCGTCCAGGCCCGTGCCTTCTCCCATGGCCGCGGTAATGGCCACCACCCGCGGATCTTTTTCCGCTATCTGGCAGATGGCCTTGCCGAACACTACGGTGTAGCTCGGCGCCATCACCGGCCCCTTGTGGAAAGCGCCCGTGGAGAAATCAAAGGGAGTCACACCGTGATATTTCACCGGGAGCTGCTCGGCCTGCGGGTAGCCCTTGCCCTTTTGGGTCACGATGTGAACCATGACCGGTCCGGGGCGCTCTTTGGCCTTGGCAAGCACGTCCATCAATTCTTCCAGATTGTGACCATTGATGGGCCCGAGGTATTCGAAGCCCAGTTCCTCAAACACCAGCCCCGGAATCAACATGCTCTTGGCGGTTTCCACCAGGTCCTTGGAGAGTTTCAGCAGCCGGGGGCCCAGGCGCGGAACCGCGCGGATCATCTTTTCCACTTCTTCCCGCAAGCGGTTGTAAGCTTGCCCGTGAACGATGCGGTTCAGGTAGCCCGCAAAGGCGCCGACGTTGGTAGAGATCGACATCTTGTTGTCGTTGAGGATGACCAGCACCTTTTTCTTCAGCGTCCCGAGGTTGTTGATGCCTTCCAGCGCCAAGCCCGTGGTCAGCCCGGCGTCTCCCACCACGGCCACGACGTGAAAATCCTCGCCCTTCAGATCGCGCGCCACCGCCATGCCTAACGCCCCGGAAATCGCGGTTCCGGCGTGAGCGACGTTGAAGGTGTCGTAAGGGCTCTCATCACGAACCGGGAAGCCGGAGATTCCCCCGTACTGGCGAATGGTGGGAAAGCGGTCGCGGCGGCCGGTCAGGATCTTGTGGCCATAAGCCTGGTGGCCGACGTCCCAAACGATCTTGTCGCGCGGCGTGTCAAACAAGTAATGGAGCGCGATGGTCAGCTCGACCGCGCCCAGACTGGAGGCCAGATGGCCTCCGATCTTCGCGATCACGGAGACCATGTAATCGCGCAATTCCTCGGCGACGATGGGGAGATCCTCTCGGGGAACTTTCTTCAAGTCGGCCGGGGAATCAATGTGGTTTAAATACCGGTATTCCATTAGCACCTCTATTAAGGCAGTGGGCAGTAGGCAGTAGGCAGATACAAAATTCAAAATTCAAAACGCAAAAGGCAAAACGCAAAAGTCAAAAGGCAGAACCCGGAATGCTCGCACTTTTGACTTTTGCATTTTGCATTTTGACTTCGCGCTGCCCACCTGCCTACTTGCCTACCTGCCCACCTGCCTACCTGCCCACCTGCCCACCTGCCAACCTGCCTATCTTCCTACTGCCTTCTGCCTACTATGTAATATGCAATGCCTTGCAGAATCTGGGCGCGCGCGCCGTAGGGTTCCAGGGCCTCGCAGGCCTCCTCCACCAGGCGGGAAGCGATTCGCTGGGAGGCCTCGATGCCATGGAGGGCGGGGTAAGTGGCCTTGTGCTGTTGTTCGTCTTTGCCAATGGTTTTGCCCAATTCGGCTTGGGATCCCAGCACATCGAGCAGGTCATCGGCAATTTGAAATGCCAAGCCGATCTTTTCTCCGTAAGCCGTAACGCGGGCCAGATCATCCTGGTTCGCCTCGCTTAAAAGCGCGCCGGAGCGCAGCGCTGCCCGCATGAAAGCGCCGGTCTTGGCGGAATGGATATATTCGAGCCGCGCGGGGTCGCCGGTGCTGTCCGTCGTCTCCAGGTCAACTACCTGTCCTCCCACCATCCCGCTTATTGTCCCGATGGCATGGGCGAGTTCATGTATGACTTGCAAGGTGGGCTCCGCACCCCCACCGGCGGCGCCGGCGATGGCTTCAAAGGCCAGCGTCAGCAAAGCGTCGCCGGCAAGAATCGCGGTGGCCTCGCCGAAAACCACGTGGGAGGTGGGCTTGCCGCGCCGAAGGACGTCGTTGTCGAGAGCCGGCAAATCGTCGTGAATCAGCGAGTACGTGTGGATTAACTCGAGCGCGCTTCCGACCCGAAGCAAGAGCTTTTCATTACCGCGGAACAGACGCCCCGCTTCCCGACACAAAGTGGGGCGAAGACGCTTTCCCCCGGCAAACACGGAATAGCGCATCGCCGTGTGAATGCTCGGGGGATACTCCTCGGCGGGCGGAAGGATGCACTCCAGTTCCGCGTCCACCAACGCGCGGGTCTGCTCAAGATGCTGGCGAATTGTTTCAGGTGATAAGACGTCCATCGGAATTTGGCGTTGAGAAGCTAGGAGTTAGAATGACAACCACCCCCTACCCCCCTCCTTGGCAAGGAGGGGAGCACGCACCGCAAATTCCCCTCCTTACCAAAGGAGGGGTGCCCGAAGGGCGGGGTGGTTGGACTTCTGACTTCTATCTCCTCGCTTCTAACTTCTCGCTCCTCGCTTCTAACTTCTACGTCTTCCCTGCCTCCGTCTCGTCTGCGGCGAAAGGCTCGGCCAATACTTTTCCCCCGGCCTTCTTGGTCAAGATCTCCACTCGCCCCTCGGCCTCTTCCAACTGCTTATGGCAGAACTCGGATAGCTTCATGCCTTCCTCATAAAGCACCAAGGCTTTGTCGAGCGGAAGGTCCGTGTCCTCCAATTCCTGCACGATGGCGTCGAGGCGCGCCAGGTTTTTTTCGAAGGGCTCCGGCTTGTCACTCTTCGCGGACTGGGACATGGCTGTGTCCTTTCTCGCATCCATCGTCGCGTGTTCCTTGGTAGTGGGCCGATCTGCTGTAGCGGCGGCTTTACGCCGCCACGTGGCCGTAGCGGCGAGTTTATCCGTCAGCCGACGGACCAAACGGCGGCGTAAAGCCGCCTCTACATCTTGGCCCACTTCCTGTTCCTGATACTGCTTTCGCTCGGGGACGGCCCTCCCCAAGCATGGCCGCGCAACCTTTTCAGGATCGGGGCGGATGCTAGTGCCTAGTTGCATTAATAAGCGATATTACCCACGCCCTCGGAAGGGCGGGGCTTTAGCCCCGCCGCCTCAGGGCGGAGGGCTGGATGGGCCTTTCGGCCCTGAAGCCACGTCGCTTCAGGGGCTAAAGCCCCTAAATCCCGGCCGAGTTCTGCGGCGGGGCTAAAGCCCCGCCCTTCCATCCGCCGACAAATAAAGTCGATAACTTCTTCAACTAAGCACTAGAATTCTATCACGGTTGGCGGGCGGAAGTGGCCGTCCGGGGTAGCGGTGTCATTTGGAATGGGATCCCCTTCCAAACACTGGTCATTCCCGAGAAGGCGGGAATCCCATCCGTCGGCGGCGCATTTCCAATGGCTTGCGCAGTGGATTCCCGCCTTCGCGGGAATGACTGCACCTGGGAGCACCCGTGTCTCGCATGTGACACCACTACCCCGTCCGGCGGGCGCCGAGGGCCTGCGCCACCTCCACCGCCAGGGCGTAACGGCCGAAGGGCGCAGCGATCTGCACCCCCTGAACCAGGGGACGGATTTCCCGCAACGTTTCCTGCGCGATCTTCAGTCCCTCCTGCCGTGCGCGCTCGCCGGAATCAGCCGCGCGCATGCGCTCCATGACCGCCGGCGGAACGGAGATTCCCGGCACTTCGTTGTTCATGAACTCAGCGTTGCGGAAACTGGTGAGCGGCCAGATTCCGGCGATGACCGGAAGGTGCGGGGCAAAGCTGCGCGCCCGCTCCAGGAAGTTCGCCAGTTGCTCCACCTGGAAGACGGGCTGAGTCACGGCGAAATCGGCGCCCGCCTCCAGCTTGTGCTGAAAGCGGCGAAGTTCCTCTTCCAGGTTCAGTGCGTAAGGATTGATGCTGGCGCCCACCAGGTAAGCCGTTTGCACGCCGAGCGGGTTGGCCCCCACATCCAGGCCCCGGTTCAAATTGCTCAGGAGATTCACCAACCCGATCGCATCCACCTCCGACGCGTCGCTTTCCAGCACAGTCGAATACTGGGGAGTGTCGCGCGTCAATGCTAAAAGATTGCGCACCCCCAGGGCGTGCGCCCCCAGCAGATCGGATTGGATGGTCAGCACGCTGCGGCCGCGCGAGCTGTAGTGGAGTAAAACCTCAATGCCGGCGCGTTGCTGAAGCAGTGCCGCCAAGGTCAAGGCGCTCATGCGCGCGGTGGCGCCTGACCCATCGGGAATATTAACAGCATCAATA
>JBEKAD010000475.1:0-4852 GCA_050018435.1 Terriglobia bacterium | reverse complement strand
GCCTTGATCACGCCCCTTCAGGGCTGGAGAACGGAAAATGGGGTGACCTTCCTAACCCAGGCCGCTGGCCTGGGCTTTGCTAGGCCGCCCCTTTGGGGCTGAATGCGCGCACCCGCGGTGTCGAGCAGAAGATGTGGGACACGATCAGCCATTGGGGAGAGGGTGCCCGAGGGACGAGGGAGGGGGGCCCGAGCACCGGGGGTGAGGGGTTACTTACTCATCCCAGCCCCCCTTTCTCACCACGCGTGGACGTTCTTAGTGGGATGCCGGGGTGGGGTGGCATCTACTCTGCCGAACCCCCTTCGCTGCGGTAGTCCAATTCGGCGATGAGGGCGCTGTTGTTGCGCCAGTGCGGTTGGACTTTCACGAAGAGTTCCAGGTAGACCCTGGGTGGAAACAGCTTTTCCAACTCCTGCCGCGCCTCGCTGCCGATTTCCTTCAGGCGCGCCCCACCGGCCCCAATCACGATCGGTTTTTGCGAGTCCTTTTCCACCACAATCGTGGCGTGGAGGCGCGTGATCAGCGCCTCCTCTTCGAACCCGTCAATGAGCACCGCCGTCACGTAAGGCATTTCGTGCTTGGTGTGGCGGATGACCTTTTCGCGAATAATTTCGCTTGCCAGAAACCGTTCCGGCTGGTCGGTGTATTCGTCCGCAGGAAAGTACGGCGGGCCCTCGGGCAGCCGCTGGACGATCGCCGCGAGCAATTCCTCCAGCCCCTCCCCGCGCAGGGCGGATATCGGGAAGATCTCCTCGAATCCGTAAAGCTTCGAGTAGCGCTCCATCAGCGGCAACAGGTCGGGCTTGTGCACCCGATCAATCTTGTTCAACGCCAAAATCGCGCGGGGAGAGTATTCGTTCAAAAGGTGGATGACGAACTCATCGCCCCTCCCGAATTTCTCGCTCGCATCCACGATCAGCACCGCCAGGTCGCGATCCGCCAGCGCCTGCCGCACATAGTTCATCATCTGTTCGTTCAACCGCGAGAGCGGCTTGTGGACACCCGGGGTATCCATGAAAATCACCTGGGCGTCGGGGCGATGCAAAATCCCCAGAATGCGATTGCGCGTGGTCTGGGGAACAGGTGTCACAATCGAAACCTTGGACTCCACCAGCGCGTTCACCAACGTGCTTTTCCCCGCGTTGGGGCGCCCCACGACAGCGACAAATCCCGATTTGAACGAGGCCGTTTCAGGCATGGGTATTATTCGCGGGGGACATGACTTTCTGAATAATCATTCGCACCTTAAGGACCGTGCGCTGGTTTGCCTCCAGCACTTCGAACGTCAGGCCGTGACTTTGCACTTTTTCACCGGCGGCGGGCACGTGTCCGAGTTGATTCATGACCAGTCCCGCCACGGTCGAGTAATCGTCTCCCTCGAGCGGGACGTGAACCTCGCCGGCAATCTGCGCCAACTCGGCGTGCCCGGAGAGGAGGTAGCTCGAGGCGGATTCCTTGATAATATCGCGCGCGTGAGGCTCCACTTCATCGCGGATTTCTCCCACAATTTGCTCCACCAAGTCCTCGACCGTAATCAGCCCCGAAACGCTGCCGTATTCATCGATCACGATGGCCATCTGGGTGGTGGACTGTTGCAAATCTTTCAACAAGTCGTGGATGGGCTTGGTTTCCGGGACGAAGGGCACGGGCCGCACCAGGTCGCGGAGCGTCGCGCGCTTCTGCTCTTCCGGGGACAATTCCATCAGGTCGCGCACGCTCACGAAGCCCTCGACGTGGTCCATTTGGCCGGAGTAAACCGGGTAGCGGGTCATCCGCTTCGTGCGAAATAGACCGCGCAGGTCTTCAATGGAAGAATTGATTTCGATGGCGGCGATTTCCGGCCGCGGCGTCATGACCTCACGGGCCACCTTATCGCCGAATTTCACCACCGATTGCAGCATCTCGCGCTCCCCCTTTTCGATCAAGCCCTCCTGCTCGCCCGTGGCAATCAGCTCCACCAGGTTTTCCTGCGGCGACGGCGGCTCGGGTTCCGGTTCAGTTGATTCGAGCAGCCGGGCGATGGTGGTGGAAATCAGGATCGGAAAGGTGAGCGGCAGCGCCCAAAGAACCAGACTCCGCAGCACCGATTCCCAGTGCTCCAGGATCACTTCCGGTTCGTCGTGCCGGACCACCAATAGGAAGGGAATCAATTGATCGGCAATGGCCACAGCGATAAGGACAGCGATGAGGGCGGTGCCAATGTCGCTCCAAAGGTGCTCGGGCCGCCGCCAGATCAGCAGGCCGGCCAATCCCACCGCGAACACATGCATGGCGGCGCAGTGCAAGGCGGAAATCGACACGCCCACGCGTTCGCGATTGGGACGAATGCGCCCGTGCTGGCTCGGCCCAAATACCTTGCGCACCCCCACCGGCGTCAGCCGACGCATTAAGAGCCGCAGGTAGGAGGCGACGGAGCCCACCACCAGCAGTACCGCCAGCACCGCCACCCACGCGATCGTAAGCAACAATCGTTGGTCCATAAAATCGAAAGGCTGAAAGTCGAAAGTCGAAAATCGAAAGTCGGCGATTAGCTTGTATCTGATTGCTTGCGTGCGAGGGTTGCGCGCAAGTACCCGTTCAGCATCATTGCCACCCTTTGCATCATCGCATCAAGCTTGGATGCCTCATCTTTGCTGATAAAACATTCATCCATGCAGGTGATAATGTGATCGCGGAGCTCGTAAACTGAACCGCGTGCTTGGCGGCAAAACTGAGCATTTTCTTGGTAACCGAACCGTCCGTACCCCTCTGCTAGGTTTGCGGTCACAGGGACGGCTGCGCGGCGAAGCTGATCTGCCAGTCCGGACTTTTCAAAATCCGGCAGCGTTTTCGCCAACTTATAAATTTGTCGTCGCATTTCCCTGGCAACTTTCCAGACGTCCAGGTCGGTAAAGTCCTTCACCCTAGGTCTCGAGAGCAAATCTGGCGGGACTGCGTTCATCAATCCCTCCTGCGCGGCGACTTCGATTTCCGAGTTTCGATTTTCGGTTTTCGAGTTTCGACTTTCCGTTTTCGTCTAGGCCGGGGCTCGCCCCACACGCCCAATTGCCCGCGCAAGGCCAGTTCGAGCGCGATCATTTCTCCGCTATCATGTTCGTGGTCATAACCTAGCAAGTGAAGCACCCCGTGCAGGATCAGCCAGCGAATTTCATTGAGTGTCGAGTGCCCTTCTGCGCGGGCATTGCGCCGGGCCGTCTGCACGGAAATCACCACGTCGCCCAGGAAATTCCTGATACCGCCATGCTCCTGAAGGCGGGAAGGCGCCTGCGGTTTCGGCCGAAGCGGTCCCGCAGTTTCGTTCCAGGGAAAAGAAAGGACATCGGTGGCTTCATCCTTGCCGCGATAGGCCGAGTTTAACTCGCGAATCGCGTCATCGTCCACGAAGCAGATGTTGAACTCTCTATTCCCAAGCCGCAACCGCCGCTTCAGGTTCCGCACGAAAGCCGACAAGGAGGCGGTGCGGACCACATACCGTTTCTGAAGATTAACCAGCACGACGCCTCAAAAGAACAGTGGTTAGTGGTTAGTGTGATCAGCGGTTGGTCGTTCGTCAGTAGCGCTTAGGGGCCAGCCACTAACCACTAGCCACTAACTACTGCTTTTCTCGCCGTTGGCCTTAGCCGCCCGCACCTGGTCGAACTCCTCGTAGGCGCGGATGATCCGTTGCACCAGGCTGTGACGGACCACGTCGCGCTCCGTGAAGTAGATGATGCTGATCCCGGTCACCTTGCCGACCACTTCCACCGCTTCGATCAGCCCCGAGCGCCGCCCGTTGGGAAGATCGATCTGCGTAACGTCCCCCGTCACCACGGCCTTGGAATTAAAGCCCAGGCGAGTCAGGAACATTTTCATCTGCTCACTCGTGGTGTTTTGGGCTTCGTCCAGAATCACGAACGCGTCGTTCAGCGTCCGCCCGCGCATGAAGGCGATGGGCGCAATCTCTATGATGCTCTTTTCCAAATAGCGCTCCACGCGGTCCGGGTCCAACACGTCATAGAGGGCGTCGTAGAGCGGGCGCAGGTAAGGATTCACTTTTTCCTGAATCGTTCCGGGCAGGAATCCCAAACGCTCGCCGGCCTCCACCGCCGGCCGCGCCAGGATGATGCGGCTGACCTCTTTGGTGAGCAGCGCATCCACCGCCATCGCCACCGCCAGATACGTCTTGCCGGTGCCCGACGGCCCAATGCCAAAAACCATGTCGTGGCGTTCCATGGCATCGATGTAACTGCGCTGGTTCAAACCTTTGGGGGCAATCGATTTTTTCCCGAAGCTGCGGGGCCGGCCCGCTTCCGCCAAACCCCTCAAGCTGGCTTGCGGGTCCTGGCTGATGATGCGCAGAAAACCTTCGATTTCCGCATTTTCAAAGCAAGTTCCGCTCTCCACCAGGACTGCATACTCCTCAACTAAGCGTTGCGCTCGGCGGACGTTCCCTTCCTCGCCTTCGATCTCCAGCGACTCCTCACCCAAATGCGCGGAAACCTGGAAACATCGCTCGAAGAGCTTCAGGTTTCCATCGTAAGTGCCCACGAGCGCGGGCACTCCCTTTCGTATTTTGACACTGGCCATCATCGGGTTCGAAGTGTGAGACACGCCTCCATTTCAGAAGATGCGCATGGCGCGGGATTCGGCAGAATGCCGCCGGTTGGCGATCGTGGAAGGTGGATACCTATTCATTAACTCATCACGATGCTAAACGAGGAGGCGACGAAAGTCAAGGTGTGGCCTGGGGTGGGGTGCGCGACATAAAAGTGGGAACCAGGCAGCTCTCTTTTTTTGTGGCACGTAACCTAGCGTAATGTTACGCTAGGTTGAGGAGGGAAATTTCCTATGCCTGAGTCTCTCGCGGAACTCG
>JBEKAD010000474.1:0-4857 GCA_050018435.1 Terriglobia bacterium | reverse complement strand
CATTTTTCCCTCCAGCGATCCGCGCTCGACGGTGAACAAGGCAAACGTGGGCAAGACATGCGGCAAATGCCATCCCGACGCCGGGCAGCGATTCACCATCGGCTCCGTGCATACGTTGCCCAATACCACGGCCGGCGAACGGGTATTGGATTTCGTGAAAGCCTTCTACCTGCTAGCCATCCCCATAATTCTCGGGTCCATGCTCCTGCACAACCTTTTGGATTGGTGGCGCAAGGCGCGGCGCATGTTGGCGCAATACCGCGTGGGCCACGGGCAAGTCCGCTTGACGCTAAATGAGCGCGCACAACATGTGCTGCTGCTGGGAAGTTTCATCACGCTGGTCGTCACCGGCTTCGCGCTGAAATATCCGCACTCATTTTGGGCGGAGCCAATTGTGCAGTGGGAGAAAAACTTCCCCCTGCGTGGCTGGCTGCATCGCATCGCGGGGGTGGTGCTGATCGGTGCCTCCGTTTATCACCTGATATACCTGCTTACCCACCGCGATGGCCGCCGCTGGGTAAAGGACATGCTTCCCAAAGTCCGCGACGTGCGGGAAGCTGTGGACACCGTGGGCTATAACCTGGGTTATCGTCCCAGCCCGCCACGCTACGCGCGCTTTAACTACATGGAAAAGGCCGAATACTGGGCGCTGGTGTGGGGCACCATTGTCATGGCTGCCACCGGCATCCTGCTGTGGGCCCATGACTGGGTGCTCGCCTATCTGCCTTACCCTATGTCCGTCCTCGACGTGACCACGGCAGTGCACTTCTACGAGGCCGTCCTGGCGACGTTCTCGATCTTGATTTGGCACTTCTATTTTGTGATCTTTGACCCCGACGTTTACCCCCTCAAGTGGACCGTGCTGACCGGTCGCGCGCCCGAGCATGAGATGAGAGAAGAAGAGGAAGAGGCCACGCCACAAGCCCCGGAGGAGACGAAACCTCCAGACGGCAACTCGGGCGAGACTCCGCCTTCAACCCACCCGCCTTCGGGAGGGGCCGCAGGCGATCCACCGGCTTCATCCAACCGGCCGTCACCCGGGCCCGGCGGCTCTGTAGGGGATGCCGGCGCCTCACCGCCCGGCGTCAAGCATTCCAAGCCAAATTGATCCGGCGCCCCAGACAGAAGCGCAGCTTGCCTTGACTCGCGAAGGTCGGACAGGTTGCCGAAAAAACCATGCGGGGCATTGTAGCGGCGCTTTTGAATTGCCACAAACCCGGTGGTTTCAACACCGGCATGGCAACGTAAACTCGCCGCTATAGCTTTTTGAGCAACACCCTAATGGGGAAGGGCTTGCGCAAGATTGGTGCTCAGCGTGGAAGGGCACCAATACTGTTCGATGTACTCGATCACCAGTTCCGTGCCCTGGGCATGAGAAACGTAGGGGCGATCCTTGGGGTTGTACATGGCATCGGTAAGGTCCCGGACCAGTACGCAGCGAATTCCCCATTTGGTCATCTGTTTAATAGCAAAGGATCGACCCAGAATGCACATGTTGGCGTGGACTCCCATGATCAGCAGGTTCTTGATTCCGCGCTGGACGAGGAGACTGTAAATTTCTTTCCCGTCCGCCGAGATGACGTCATCTCCGCTGATGCTGAGGGCCGGGTTCTCACGGGACCACGCCTTGTAAAACTTCTCACCCGTATCGCACCCGCCATCTTTATCGTCGATGGGCAAAGGTGGGCTCGGCAAGTCCAAACTTGGCGGCGGCTCCGTGACGGGAATTCCCAGGATGCGGATCCTTTGCGGGTACTGGCTATAAAAGCCCACCACTTCAGAGGGAGCATGAATGATCTGGATGCCGCTGGCTCGAGCTTGGTCGATGAGAGGGGCCATTTTGCGGGCCAGCACTTCGACACGGGCCGTTGCTCCGGAGCACCAATGCTTGTCCCACATGTCGCAAATCACGATGGCGGTGGAATGGACGGGGAACTGCCCCTCAAAGTTAACCTCGCGCCAGACGCCGCTCCCCTTAAAGGGCTCCACACGGGTGCGAAGTTTTAGAGTCAAGTTTTTCTGCGCAGATGCGTCCTGGGCTCCCCGCACGAATGGCGCGCCCAAACCCTCAACCACCAGGATCAGTGCCATAACGATGAATTCTGATTTTGCCGGATGGTTTCGCACTAAGGTTTCTCCTCCCCGGGACAAACGAGCAGCCCCTGCAAGCACCAGCTTAGGTCAAGGCCCATGAAATGCAACTGAAAACTGATTGCCCACAGGGGCGGAGCCCAGAGACGGTGCGAGTTGGCAATCCTGCCACTCTGTGCTAAATTATCAAGCGTCGGTTTCACAAATACTAAATCTGCGTTGCGTCCAGGAAAGGAACTCAACCGTGAACCACGAAAGGACGTCAGGCATTCTGCCAGAAACCGTCCCTCGTACGCAGATTGGCCGCGATGTCAGACCCCGAGGCTTAGAGGTGTGTGAATGGCGAGCGCCTGCCCCCGTTGCGGAACTATAAAAACTGAATCTGTCCGCCACGGATTCATTCACGACACGCTTTGGAACATGGGCTACCACCTGCGTCGCTGCTCGTTCTGCAATCGCTGGCGACTATTCAAGCGGGCGGACCCGACCCGACCCCACCCGGATGATATGACGGTGGAAGAACTTCAGGAAAGGTTCAATCGAAAGCTCGCGGAAGCTGCAAGGAAGCCGTCCGCAGCTTCGGAAACAACTGGGGGAAATATGGCTTCTGATTCCTCGGAAGAATCCCGCGGGCTTGGGGCCCGGCCAAATAGATCATCGATCGGGGTCGCGGAAGCGACTGACGCGGTTGAAGACTACGGCTTATGCCCAAAGTGCGGGAGCACAGTTTATCGCCGATCCCGCCGACGATGGTACGAACGGTTGGTAAGACGCCCTAGGATGGCGCGCTGTTTGAAGTGCGATCACCGCTTTCCATACCCTCATTAGGGCGGGAATCGGGACGCGGGAATCGGGACCCAGGATACTGGTACTGAAGCCCGCGCCCTGTGCCCCGAACCCCGAGCCCCGAATCCCGATCTTTTAGGCAAAACCACGCAAATCATGATACATCTTCCCGGATGAACTCTGCCCCCCTAACGCGGCGCATTGCCCAGGCTTCCGGCATTGTGATGGCGAGCGTGCTGGCCAGCCGCGTTCTCGGTTTCTTCCGCGAATGGACCGTCGCCCACCAGATCGGCTCGAACGCTATCACCGATGCGTATTACGCCGCATTCACCCTGCCGGACTTCCTGAACTACCTGGTGGCGGGAGGTTCGCTGAGCATCACCTTTATCCCGGTTTTCACCAAGTTCGTGGCGGAGAACCGCGAGGATGAAGGGTGGCATGTTTTCTCCACCGTGGTGACTTCCATGGGGATATTCTTGGCGGCCCTCGTGGTGGTGGGAGAAATATACGCCGCGCAGTTGGTGGAACTGATCGCTCCCGGCTTCAGTCCCACCGAGAAAGCCCGCGTCATTTTCCTAACGCGCTTGATGATGCCGGCGCAAATTTGCTTTTATCAGGGCAGCATCCTGAGCGCTGTCCAGTATGCCAAAGGGCAGTTTGTGGTGCCCTCGCTGGCCCCGGTGGTTTACAACCTGGGGATTATCCTGGGCGGCGTGCTGCTTTCACCACGAATCGGGATCACCGGATTCGCCGTCGGGGTTCTTGCCGGAGCCGTGGCCGGAAACTTCCTGTTGCAGATTTATGGCGCAAGGCGCGCCGGCGCCCGTTTCTCACCCAATCTGGACCTTCGTCACCCGGGGTTTTGGCTGTTCGTCAAGCTCACCGTCCCCATCATGCTGGCGCTCTCGTTGGTGTTCACGGACGACTGGATCATTCGCTGGTTTGGCTCCTATCTCGTCCCTGCATCGATCACTTGGCTGAGTTACGCCAAAACCTTGATGAGGGTTCCGCTCGGGGTCGTCGGACAGGCGGTGGGCGTCGCCTCTTTTCCTTTCCTCGCGCAGCTTTACTCAGAAGGCAAGCTGGAAGAATTGAACCGCACCCTGAACGCCACGCTGAAGGGTCTGATGCTTTTACTCATGCCCATTTCCGCGCTTACCATCGCCCAGGCGACGCCGCTTGTTTATCTCGTGTTCTCCCACACGCGCCTGCGGGCGGACGATCTTCAAGCCACCGCCGCCACCCTGGCCGTCTTTTCCCTGGGCATGTTTGCCTGGGGAGCGCAGAACATCCTGGCGCGCGGCTTTTACGCGGCGCGCGACACGCTGACGCCCGCCATTGTCGGAACGGTGCTCACCTTCCTGAATCTGCCGCTTTATTGGTTGCTGGTTCGGCACGATCAGCATCTGGGATTAGCCCTGGCGAGTTCCGTCGGAATCGTCGTGTACACGCTGCTGCTCTTTGGCCTGCTGAACCGCCGCACGAAGAATCCAGAGTCCGCCGAAATGGTCTGGTTCTTCCTCAAGATCACCGCCGCATCGGTGATTGCCGCGGGAGTGTGCTTCAAGCTGACCCAGGTGTTGCATGGGCGCATCGGTTGGCAAACCACTCTGCGCGCCCTGGCAGTTTTGGTCATCGTGAGCTCGGTGGGATTTGTCATTACCGGAGTGCTGGCCAAGCTCTTCCGCGTGCGCGAACTGGACTCCTACCTGGCAAGGCTTCGGTTCTGATTTGCTCGTTTCTTGTCACTCGCCACTCGTCACTTGCCACTGCCCTTATGATCGGGTCATCTGACCATCGGGTCATTGGGCCATCGGGTGATTGAGTGATCGGGTAATTGAATGATTTGTGATTTGTGATCAGTAGTGTCCTAACGTTTGGTTTGAAATTCCGTGTAAGTGCCTACATTCTAAGGAATTGCAAGTGAAAACGGTCATAATCGATTTGAATTTTCCGATACTCTACAGCCATTCCACGTAC
>JBEKAD010000473.1:0-4863 GCA_050018435.1 Terriglobia bacterium | reverse complement strand
CTGGGTGAAATCAGCTTGGAGTGCTCGCGCCCGGGGGCTTCGGCCGTGGCACTGTGGGCCACACAGAAGTTGTTGCCGCTCGCGCGCGGCGGCGAGTTTGCGATGGGCCTCGAGGCCTGCCGGGAAGCCGCACTCAGCTTCGCGGAGCGGCTCGCCACCGATTCCCGATGGCTCGTGCCCTTTCCTCCTGAGCTGGACATCGTGGTGTGGGCACCGCGCGCTGCCTCCGCCCGCCTCGCTTCTGAACGGTCACAGCGCATCTTTACGGCGGCCGCCAACCGCGGCCTGCACCTCGCGCTGATCCGCTTGCCCGTAAGGTATTTCCCCTCGCTTGCTGCCCATTCGTCGGATCATCAAGACACGATCCTTTGCCTGCGTTCTGTCTTAATGAAGCCCGAGCACCGCGAATGGCTGAACCGGATTCTATCTAAACTGGACGCGGCGTTCCGGGATGCCGTAGAGGAGTGTGAACCATGACGCTAATGCTGGCGGTACTCGTGAGGTCGGAGGGAAGTCCCACTCTCGGCATTATCCTCTGCTTCGCAGCGGGTGCCTTTCTCTTCTATCAGGGCTTTCGGTCATACCGGGAGTACCGCATTCTTGCCGACACGCCCATCATGCCGATCCGCAGCATTGCCATGGGACTCACCCACGCGCGGGGCAAGGCGACGGGTGACGACCGCCTGACCAGCTCGCTGACCGGCGCTTCGTGCTTCTACTACAGCGTAAAGGTGGAAAAGTGGGTACACAGGGGCAAGCATAGTGGGTGGGACACAGTCTCGAGCGAAATGGAGCACCGACCCTTCTATCTGGACGATGGAATGGCCAAGGTGGCGGTGAACCCGCAAAGGGCGGAATTCGACCTGCCCCCGACCTTCTGCAGTGAGCTCGGACCGACGTCCGGCAGCAACCGGTTTGTGGAGCCGTCGCTCGGTGTGGCGGGGCCCTCAGACCAGGACCTGCGCGCGTATCTGACGGACCGGTCCGCCCACGCGCGCCCGGCACAGGAAGCGGCGAATGTGCCCGGCGGGAGCGCGGCGGCGAAGGGCATGAGCCTTGGACATAAGCTGGAAGTCGTGGGACTCTCCATCGGCGGCGGCGGATTGAGCATCGACTTCGGCGCGCATCGGTATCGCCTCACGGAGGAATGCCTGCTCACTGAGCGTGACTGCATTGTGCTGGGGACGTGCGTTGAGAATCCCAGCCCCAAAGACGACGGCGATCGCAACCTCATCACCAGGGGCGAGAATGAGAAGACCTTGCTCATCAGCTCGAAGACCGAGCAGATAACCGAGAAGGACCTCCGCAAGAAGGCTCTTATCTTGATTTTGACCGGCTCCTTTTTCATGATCGTGGCTGCTTTAATTGCTCTCCACACAGCCAAATTGTTGTAGTGACACCCCTCGGGGCGATGCGCTGGAGGGCGCGAAGCCGGAGGGACAATCGACGGCCAGTGATGGGACCGCTGCTATAATCACTCACTCCGAATCTCACGGAGCGCGAAAGGCGAAATGTTCAAAACCATCGAATGGACGGAGCAAGGCGTGCGCATGATCGACCAGACGCGCTTGCCGGGGGAGGAGATCTACCGCACCTACACGGACTATCGCGAGGTTGCGGAAGCGATTCGCTCCATGGTGATTCGCGGCGCGCCGGCGATTGGCGTGGCGGCAGCGATGGGCATCGCCGTCGGCGTCAAGAATTCGGGGGCAAAGAACGCTTCTGAGTTGCGGGCGGATTTCGAAGTCATTGCCGACACCCTTGCCAAGACCCGGCCCACCGCCGTCAATCTGTTCTGGGCCATCAAGCGCATGCGCACTGTCTTTGAGAATTCCCTATCCTGCCACCACACGGATGCCCAGGTGCTCGCCATGGTGCGCGTGCGCCTGGAGGAAGAGGCCAAGCGCATCCTGGCGGAAGACATCGCCATCAACGAAGCCATGGGCCGCCACGGGGCGGACCTGATGCCGGATGAGGGGACCGTCCTCACGCACTGCAACGCCGGGGCGCTGGCGACGGGCGGCTACGGCACGGCGCTGGGCGTGATTCGCGCCGCGGTGGGGGCGGGGAAGAAGCTGCGGGTTTTTGCCGATGAGACGCGGCCCTTCCTGCAAGGCGCTCGCCTGACCGCCTGGGAACTGGCCAAGGACCAGATTCCCGTGACCATCATTACTGACAGTATGGCAGGCCATTTCATGAAGCAGGGCGAGATTCGCGCGGTGATTGTGGGGGCGGACCGCATTGCCTCCAACGGCGACACGGCGAACAAGATTGGAACCTACTCTGTCGCCGTGCTGGCGCACGAGAACGGCATTCCCTTTTACGTGGCCGCGCCGCTTTCGACTATCGACATGACCCTCGCTTCCGGCGAGCAGATTCCCATCGAGGAGCGCTCCTCCGCCGAAGTCACCCATCTTGCGGGCGTGGCCATCGCCCCGGCCGGCGTCGAAGCGCGGCATCCGGCGTTCGACGTCACCCCGCAGCGCTACATTACCGCCATCATCACGGAGCGCGGCGTGGCGCGCGCACCATACACCGAAAGCCTACGCGCGTTGTTCGCTCAGTAATTTTTCCGGCTCAAGCGCGGGTCTTAGGACGGGATCTTTTTCCACTCGGGAAGTGAATCGGTTAGCGACGGTGGAGACGTAGCACCTGGGATGGTATTGGGCCGCGTCCAGTCGTAGAGAGTCTCAGCGGCGTGGTGGATTTCCTCTGATGTCGGCTGGGGGTTCTTGTAATCCGTGTGTTCGTCGACAGTGTTTCCCAGCAACGCCCTGATCCACGTTTCCACATGCCGCCTGGGGATCAGCACGACTATGGGCTCATCGTTGTCGCGCCTCTCCATATTCGCAGCTTCGAGGGCAGCCGAAAGCTGTTGAGAACGGCGCTGCGTTGTTTGCATGTCAGCGTCAACGACGACAATAAGGAGTGCCGATTTCCGTCGGCCAAGAGATGAACGACAGGCTTGAACTTGTATCGGATATTGGTTCCGAACGTATTGTTCGCCGCTACCGCCCGGCCCCTTTGCGGGAAGTCGCCCTAACCGTAACCCATCCCCGTGCCCGCACCGCTGCAAGTACCGGCGCACGAGCGCTTGCTGTTCGAAATCTTCAACGAGGACAATCTTGTTCGAGATGCGTTTCGGCACCTTGGATTTGCTCACTCACCGTCCCCCCCAGCACGTCCAAGTCGGCCAATTCGCTGGATGGGGCTCCCCTCACGGCATTACGTGCCCTCATCTTCCTGCTCCCATCCGCGAGCGATAATCTCAGATGCCGTGAGGCCAGTATCGTTGGGAGGCTCGAAAGGCCGCACGCGAGTTTCTCGCCCGTCGGGCCTGTCGAGCAGCACCCCGCCTTGGTCGGCCAACTGGTCGAGCAATTCCGGGTGATGGGATACGAGGATGACCTGCCCACCTGTATCATCGACACGATCAAGCAGCTTCATCAACCACGGCTGGATTTCTGCAAGTGCAATGAAGTTGTCCGGCTCGTCGATGAGCAACGTGCGATCCTGCCCCACCGCACAGTAAAGCAGCACATAGAGCGCGATCAAGCAACGCTGTCCTTCGGACAGATCGGTGAACGGCAACTCAACACTATTTCCGTCGCCGCTGTGGAGTTTGGCTTGCAGCACCCGCACATCGAGCCCTGCTTCTTTGGCATCGAGTGCCTCCAAGCCCGGTATTGCCTCCCGCAGGTTCGCCATCGCCTCATAGACCGCGTCGCCACGTTCCAACCGAAGATGCCGATACCAGTCGGCAAAGTTCATCAAATCCCTGGTGAGCTCGGGGGATTCACGCTCGGAACGAGCGGACATTGCCCAAGGATTGATCTGCACCTCCGTGAATCCTCGGAGCCACCGCCTAAACCAAGCAAGCTTTGTACTATCCTTACCGCCAGCCTCTGCAAGGCCGGAACGGCCCTGATTGGAGGGAAATTTGACGCTCGGCTCGGGCTTTTGCTGGTCATCAAAGAGGCTGATTTCGCCATTGTCGAAGCGAAACAAGGGGTTACCGTTGAAATCGAGTGTTTCTTGCCTGACACCAGGCAGAGGCCCCGAAACAATCCGACCGAACAACCCACCACGTCGAAATTCCGCTCCAAAGTCAAATTCGTCAACCACTAGCTTGTAGAGGTACTCGCCGCCATTACCCTTAACATCAAGTTCGAATCGTTGCTCAGTGAGATCTTGCCAGCGGGTGTGTGTCTTACCGCCAAGATACTCCTCACAAGACTTTCCGCGCGCGGCGAGGTCCCGAAGCATGGCAAGAACATCGAAGACCGTGGTCTTCCCGGTGCCGTTCCGGCCGATGATCAACTGCTTGTTAGTTGGCTTGAACTCGAAGTTCACGAGACAGCGATAATTGGTTGCATAGAGTCGGGTGAGCATACTGGCGCATAGCATACCAGCGATTGCTTGCCTTTTGCTAGCGGAGATGAAGCCCGAAATGCAATGCGGTTCTGAGGCCCTATGTGTACGCGCGTTGTTCGCTGAGCGATTTTTCTGCGTCCAGGGCAGGGCTGTCTTGGGCTGGCTGACGCAGACCCCTGTTCTTTGGGGTCTGCGATTTCCCGACAATCCCCAGGCGCCGTTCGTGAGGCAGGTGAAAGTCACGAACCCGCCGGCTGGTAGCAATTTGCCGCCCGTCTACGCGGGACAAGTGGATTGCAAGTGCGACAAACCCGAAAAAGTGCTGGTGCTTGAAATCGGCTCCGATGGCAGTGGGAAGTTCGATGGGTGGCAATAGAGGGAAGGCGGACGCGGCTTTTTCGCTTCCCTCGGCGCAGGCCTAATAACTTCTTCTGACCGGAGCTCTCGCCGGGTTAATATCACTGTCCATGCTCCCGGCGAGTACCATCA
>JBEKAD010000472.1:0-4867 GCA_050018435.1 Terriglobia bacterium | reverse complement strand
CGGCATCTCCTCGCTGAATGTCTGCCCCGCCACCGTCAGGCTGATTTGGCCGTGCTGCACCGTGGCGTTGTGACGCACAAAAACATCGACCATCTCTGCCAAGCCGCCCTCGTGGCGCACGTAGAAAACCGTAGGCACAACCTCCGCGATCATCTCGTCAGCCGGGAATTTCCGCGCGGAATCGTGGTCAAGCTCCAACGCGTCGTAGACCAGCATCGAGTGCGCTTCCCCAACCGCCTCGGAGGGTTCATCCACGGCCGTCAGAACCAATTTGTTGGCGCCCTTCTGAAAAAACTTGGCGGGAAGGTCGACGAGGATGGTATCCGTAGAAGAGAGGGGGCTGACCACCATTTCCCGATCGCCCCCGGTGTAAGAGAGCTTCGGATGTTGATAGTAGAAACCCACGTGGCCGTTGACTTCAACTTGCAACTGCCCCACGCAGGAAGACTCCAACAGGAGCGCAACCTTAAGGGTATAGACGCCTTGGGGGATTTCGTCCAAATCAAACTGGATGGTGTAGGGACGAGGATGGCCTCCCGGCTGGAAAATAGCGGACCCCAACTGGCGAGCAGGCCAATCGGCCTCAGGAGTGCTCTTGCCTACAACATAGAGCAATTCCTTAGGATAGCGGTCGCCAAAAAATGGGGGCCCTGGCTTGCCAAGATTAAATTCACTGGAAGAATCGTTGAAGGTACCGATTTGCCAAACCACCTTGGGAGCGGCCTTGGCGTAAGGGAGAAAAGAAATCAGGACGGCCAGCCATAGGGCAAACGTGCGAAGGGTTCGTCGCTCGGCGTGCTTGCTCACGTTATACCTCCTTCAGGAAATGTGCTTCTGCGGGCTCGCAGCGGGCTTTGGACTACAAAGTGCTCAACCTTGTTCGGGACTTCGGGCGGTGGAGAGTATACAACCACTTGTTGCGAACCGTACCCAAGCGACGCATGTTTTCTCTGCCCTCGGGCCGCCCGCCAGAAGCCTGCCAGGCACGTTCGTACCGTAGTACCTTCGTACTCTAGGAATAAGCTTCAAGTCATGGTACCTAAGAACCATTGAGTCATGCCGGGACTCAGACGACGTGTGGCGGAGCGGCAATTGGCGAAGGGGACATGGAAGACGCATCCAATCTCGTTGCAGCTCGAAGTTTCGCACGTGGTCTCAACATGCTCCTAAAAACCGTACGTCTATACGGAGCAGAGCACGAGCGAACCACCGCCCTCTTGGGGACTGCCTGGGATGACCTCCGCGCGGCCTTGAAATTCTCCGGGGAAGCAGGCCTGCTCTTGGGAGTTTCCAGCGGCCAGGTTCTGCTGGATGGCGTACCTCTGGAGAAGCGTCCCACGGACCGCAGCTTTGCACAGTTGCTGACCTCCGCCGGCCTCGCCAGCATCAACTTTTCTCAGCGTGTCACGGTCGACGATTTTTGGCGATTTGTGCGCGCCTTTTCATCGCGCTCGCCGAAGGCCGGGCCGTTGGCGACAGAATTAAGGGCGGTCCTGGGAGGAGACAAAGGGGCGATCCGAGTGAATGAAGTGCGGTTTGTCGCTCAGGATTCTTCCCTGGGCGATGCGGGCCTGGCTGCGCAACTCGCCGCCCGCTCTCTGGGAGCGGATGCGCAGAAGTTGCAAGGCTGGCTCCAGGACCCGCAGCGGCTGCTACAGCTCATTGCGGCGGCTGAAGGCGCCCGGAGCCAATGCGCCGGCCCCGCCGCCAGCCCGGGCGTGCCTGGGGTAGGGGGACAGGCCACGCAAGAGGACGACGTCTTCAAGGTTTTGCGATGGCTATCGCAGCTTGGCCAGACAGCGAACCAACCGGCTTCACCCGAGCAAATCAGCGCCGTCGAAAAGGATCTCCATCAATTGCCCCCGCCCGGGCAGGCAGCACTGGCGCAAGCGCTGATGAGTCTAAGCGCGCAGAACGAACCCCCCAGGCCAGACGACCCGCTGCTGCTACAACTCGCTGAACGGGTGGCGGTGCGCTTCGCGTTGGAACGATACGAACACGGCGACGTAAAGACCAACGCGGTCGTCGAGCTCCTTGACCGGCTCAAGCACGAAATCGGCTCGCTGCGGCATATCGTGCAAGCGCATGAAGAAAAAATGGGGCGCGCCGGCATGGAAGTAGAATCTCATGCCGAAATCCTGGACCGGCAATTCTGGGCTCGCGTGCCGGAGCGCGCCAAGCGCAAGATGCTCCTATCGCCTGAGGCTTGGGCTGTGCCGCCACGAAACATTCGCCAATTTGTAGAAGAGTTGCTCGCGCGCGGCGATGCGGACTCAGCGCGCGCCATATTGGATAACTACGCCCAGTGCGTGTACACCTCCGACATGGATGCCCGACGAAAAGCCTCGACGGGCTTGACGGAAATGGCGGATCTTTTCTCCCGGGCCAACCACTCATTACTGAAATCGACCCTGCATCACATGGGCGAAGCGTTGGGCCGGGAAGGAAACGCTGACCTGCAAACTCTGCTGGGGGCCTCCTTCGTGCGCTTCAGCCACGAAGCGGCGGCTCGCCGGCAGTACCCCGCCGTCCATGAAGCGCTTCAGGCCATGGAGATTCTGGAGCAGCGGCAGCCCGGACTGGCACGGATCCTCTGGCCCCGCGTCAAAGTGGGCAATCCCCTGCCGGAATTCATCGAGGAAGCTCTGCGCGCCCCGCGCCTGCCGGAAGGCCTGGTGGAAGTGCTGCGGCGGATGCCCCACGCTACGGTCGACCAGGTCGCGACCCGCATCCACCGTTGCGCCCGCCGGGATGAGTGGGAACGGCTGCTGGAAATGGTGGAGGCGGTAGGCCCGGAGGCGGTCGCCCATCTCAGCAAAATTCTTCAGACCCGCCCGGCGCCGGAAGCTGCCTCCAAGATTGCGTTACTCAGCCGGCTGGGACCCAAGGTTTTGGAAGAGCTGCTTCCCACACGCCTCCGCGAGTGGGATCCGATGGGGCACGATCTGGTGGTCCGGCAACTGGCCAACAGCTTGGCGCCACAGCGGGGCAAGCTGCTGGATCAGGTCTATGACCTCCTCGACTCCTCCGTCTTGCCAGAGGTGGTGGACGAACTGGGAATGTCGGGCGACCTCCGTACCACCCCCCGGCTGATGCGCATGGTGGAAAAGGAGTTTTCCCACCCGGGCGATCCGTACCTGCAAATCAAAGCCATTGAAGCTCTGGGCCGCCTGCGCGAGGCCAAAGCCGCAGCCTTGCTTCGCCCTCTGGCCGAGGGCAAACGATTTTGGCGCTGGAAGTATCCCCGCGAATTGCGCATTACCGCCGTGCAAGCACTTAGGAAAATCGATCCGGAGTGGGCCCAGCGCTTTGTGCCGAAGTGTGGGCTGAGCGAGGCGGAGTTGAACCTGACCGCTCTCGATGCCGACCCCGACACCCCTTGGCTGCGCCAGCGGCGCTATGAGCGCTTGAACCTGCCCCGTCCGCTGAATGGATCGGTCCGCCCCAGCCAGGGCTATTACACAGTATCCATCCAACAGCTCAGCTTGGGCGGTGGCGTGGCTCGGAGCCAGGTTCACATCAAACCCGGCAGGACAGTCCCCTTGGAGTTCCAGTCGGGAATGCATCGCATCCACGCCAGCGTCCTGGTGCGGGAAGCCCGGCCGCAGGAATTGACCTTCGAACTCGTCCGGATAGGCCACGAAGACCGCAGCCACTGGCGTCGCCCCCTGGTAGGCTTACATTCCAAGGAAAACTGAAAGTCCGAACCAACGGAGGTATGCGCGTATGCGGGCTCTGATGCTTTCTTGGGTGATCGTATTCCTGTCCTTCTCCGCGCTCGGCCAAGACACGCGCAACGTAAGCGAGCCGGTCATTCCTCCCACCTGTGCGGTCTTGAAAGCACGCCTTACGCCTGCAAAGGACGGGGCACTGGCAGAATCCGAGGAAGGCATAATGGACACCGAACGAATTCAGAACGCCCTGGATGGATGCCCTCCCGGCCAGGCCGTGGAACTCCAGCGCGAAGGGGCGGCAAGGGCTTTTCTTTCCGGGCCGCTCCAATTGCGCGCGGGAGTGACGCTGCGGGTCGATGCGGAGACCACGCTATTCGGCTCGCGCCGGGCCCGTGACTATGATGTGTCACCCGGAAGTTGCGGGAGAGTGGCCGAAAAGGGCGATGGGTGCAAACCGCTCATCCGCGCCGACCGTGTCGCCAACGCTGCGGTGATGGGCGAGGGCATAATCGACGGACGCGGAGGGGCGCGGCTCATGGGCGAGAAAGTTTCCTGGTGGGACCTCGCGCAAGAAGCAAAGGTCAAGAACCTTTACCAGAACTGCCCACGCATCATGGTGCTCACGGCGGCCGACAACTTTACGCTCTACCGGATCACCCTGAAGAACTCGCCGAACTTCCACGTCTCGTATCGCGGGGGAAACGGGTTCACGGCTTGGGGAGTGATCATCGATACGCCCAAGAATGCCCGGAATACGGACGGCATCGATCCCGCCAACGCCACCAACGTCACCATTACGCATTGTTATATTCATGCCGGCGACGACCAAGTGGCCATCAAGGCGAACCACCTTGGACCGTCATCGCACCTCAGCGTGACTCACAACCATTTCTATACGGGGCACGGAATCTCCATCGGGAGCGACACCGAAGGCGGGGTCAGCGCCGTGCGCGTCGCCGACTTGTCAATCGACGGAGCCGACAATGGCATCCGCATCAAATCCAATTCCAGCCGCGGCGGCTTGGTGCATGACGTCGTCTACGAGGATGTCTGCATTCGGGATACGAAAAATCCCATCTTGATGGATTCCAACTACTCGTTCTATGGAAAGGAACGCGATCGATTGCCGACCTTTACCGATATTATCCTGCGCAACGTTCGCGTGTTCGGTCCCGGCCTGATCACTCTGGATG
>JBEKAD010000471.1:0-4885 GCA_050018435.1 Terriglobia bacterium | reverse complement strand
AGCAAAAAACGACGATCTCAAAGACAGACCCTCTGGTTTGGAGCGCGAGTCCGGGTAAGAGCCGCGGACCTACAAAACAGGTCCGCGCTACGCTATCACTCAAAAAAGGGAGGGAATTCCTTGGATATATATGAGTGCCGGGGCGGTTTGGCTTCGTTCTTCAGGGGGAAGTCGGAGCGGTAGTGAGCGCCGCGGCTCTCCTCACGCGCCAAGGCGCAGCGCGCAATCAGACGAGCCACGGTGAGGATATTGCAGGCTTCGTGAGCTTGGCGCGAAGGATGCGGGGGCTCCGGCAGGGAAAGTTCCGCCAGGCGCTTGACCGCCTCAGAAAGGTGCTTGCCGTTGCGAATGATGGCGACGTGGTCCCACAGAATCGCGCGCGCTTCCTCGACCGCCATCTGGGAATCGGCTGGCGGCGGTGTTGCCGGCAAAGGCGCCGCCCGTTGGGAGTTGTCCGCGCGTGGATGGGGCGGGGGGGAAGGGAAGGGCGGCGGCGTGTGCTGGTTCAGCATGGCCGCAGCGGATCGAGCGCCGAAGACCAATCCTTCCAGCAGGGAATTACTGGCCAAGCGGTTGGCGCCATGGACACCGGAAGAGGCGACTTCTCCGGCGGCGAAAAGCCCTGGAAGCGAAGTCGCGCCGCGCAGGTCCGTCGCCACGCCGCCCATGGCGTAGTGGGCTGCGGGGCGAACAGGAACAAGGTCCGCGGTGATATCGATGTTGTACTTCAGGCAGGTGGAGAAAATCCGTGGGAAGCGTTTCTTGACGTGCTCGGGGTCGAGGCCCGTCAGGTCCAGGTAGACAAACTCCGACCGCGTCTTGTGCATTTCCAGGGTGATGGCGCGCGCCACCACGTCACGCGGCGCCAGTTCGGCGGCCTCGTGGTAGCGCGGCATGAAGCGCTCCAGCAGCAGGTTGCGCAGGTAAGCCCCCTCCCCACGCAGAGCTTCCGAAAGCAGAAAGCGGGGCGCTCCCTTCACGAACAACGCCGTGGGGTGAAACTGCACAAACTCCATGTCACTCAGGAGAGCGCCGGCCCGGTACGCCATGGCCACACCGTCGCCGCAGGCCACCGAAGGGTTCGTAGTTTCCTTGTAAACGTGACCCAACCCGCCGGTGGCCAGCAAGACGGCGTTGGCCGGAATGCGCTGGGGCGGAGAACTCTTGGAGTCGAGGTAGGTAACCACGCATACCTTGCCGCCCTCCCGCACCAGTTCGGTGGCAAAAGCGCGGGGTTGCAACTGGATGGAAGGAAGCGTCCGGGCCTTGGCCATCAGTGCCCGCAGGATTTCGCTGCCGGTGGAATCTCCATGGGCGTGTAGAACCCGCGAGCGACTGTGGGCGCCTTCGCGCGTAAACGCCAGCTTGGTGCCGTTGCGGTCGAAGCGCATGCCCCACTCGATGAGCTGATGGATCTGCTGCGGCCCTTCCTCCACCAGCACGCGCACGGCTTCTTCACGGCAAAGTCCGTCGCCGGCCAGCAGCGTGTCGTGCAGGTGGAGTGTGACCTCGTCGTCTTCGCTCAACGCCGCGGCAATGCCCCCCTGGGCGTACTCGGTGCTGGATTCATACAGATCATCCTTGGTGAGGACAAGAACACGGCCGCCCCGGGCCAACTCAACAGCGGCCCGCATCCCCGCAATACCCCCGCCGAGGACGACAAAGTCCACACCCTTGTCCTTGCGCATCACCATGGATGATTCCATCATAACTAGGGCCGGTCGGCTCCGCAACCTCTACCACCTGCTATCCACAGGCGAAACAAAACTCGGGTTGACTATTTCTGCTGTTGCCGGTCTCCGGGCTGCATGGTATTTGTAAGAATGGGTTTCGGTGGGGCACAACCCTGGGAGGCTTATGCGGCGACTGCAAGTGAAATCGAGTGCAGGTGAATATAAAGTGATAGTTGGGCGTGGAGCGTGGCGCGCCTTGCAGCGCTTGAAGGGGTATTCATCCGTTTTCGTGCTTACCGAGCTCAGTCTGTGGGAGAGATGGGGCAACAAGCTTTTGTGTGACGCGGGCTGGGCCGGGTTGCCTTCCATCCTGGTGCCTTCGGGCGAGAGTTCGAAGAGCCTTTCCATGGCGGGGTACGTTGCTTCCGAACTCCTGGAATGTGGTGCCGACCGGCGATCATTGTTGGTGGCGTTCGGAGGCGGTGTGGTAGGAGACTTGGGCGGGTTCGTCGCTTCAACCTACATGCGCGGGATTGATTACGTGCAGGCGCCGACTACCGTTCTGGCGCAAGTGGACAGCGCCCTGGGGGGAAAGACGGCCGTAAACGTCGGCGCCATGAAAAATCTGGTGGGGACATTCTACGCGCCACGTATGGTGGTCTCAGATCCTGCGGTGCTGGCTTCGCTTTTGCCGCGCGCGTTTCAATCAGGCTTGTATGAAACGGTCAAACACGCGATTCTGTCGGGCCCGGCGCTGTTTGGTTGGCTCGAGGGCAAAGTGGCGGGACTGCGGCCCGGGGACACGCCGCTCCTGGAAACCCTCGTGGCGCGCGCCGCGCAAGTGAAAGTCGACGTGGTGAGCCGCGACGAGCGGGAAGCGGGCCTGCGGCGTGTCCTGAATCTGGGCCACACTTACGGCCACGCGCTAGAAGAGGCCACCGGGTATCGGCGCTTTCTGCACGGGGAGGCTGTGGCCTGGGGGATGCTGATAGTCACTCGCCTGGCAGAACTCGCCAGCGTGCTTGATCCCGCCGTTGGCAAACGCATCGCCCGCGTGGTACGATCCGTGGGACCTCTGCCGGGGATTCGCGGCCTCAACGAAGAAAAGATTTTGGGACTTCTGCCTCGCGATAAGAAAGCGGTGGGAGGAAAAATCCATTGGGTTTTGCCGGAAGGCCTTGGCAAAGTACGGGTGACGCCGGACGTCCCTGATGCGGCAGTCGCGAGGGCTTTCTGCGATGTGCAGCGCGGAGAGTGGAATGGTTAGCGCTTTGGACTGCGGTAGCAGCAGCTACCGCCTTTTCCCCTCCGTCCCTTGCGCCTTTGCTGTGTGAACCGAAGGCGGAAGGCGGTAGCTGCTGCTACCGCAGTCCAAGGCGGGCTTCGCCCGCAATTAGGGTCTCTAATCCGTGAGGACAACTAAGTGACCAGAATTGGGGTTAGCGCCGCGCGCGCCCCTGGGCAGGGAAGCCCTCTGGGTTTGGGCGGCGATGAAGCTTCCACCAGCGCCGCGGTCCGCAGCATGTTTGCGGCGGTGGCGCATCGCTACGATTTTCTGAATCACTTCCTTTCGCTGGGACGCGATATCGCGTGGCGCCGGGCCACCGCGCGCGCGCTCGAGGAAATCCTGGCGCGCCCCGGTTCGCGCGTTGCCGACCTTTGCTGCGGAACGGGCGATTTGAGTTTTTGCCTCGGCCGCCATTCACAAGGGTTGGTGATGGGAGCAGACTTCTGCCATCCCATGGTGGCGATCGCGCGTGACAAAGCTGGTGCGCAAGCCCGGCGAGTCCATTTCCTGGAAGCCGACGCGCTCCACTTGCCTTTTGGCGATGCTTCGCTGGATGCGGTCACCTCCGCTTTCGGATTTCGCAATTTGGCCAATTACGGCCAGGGAATTGAAGAAATGCGGCGGGTCTTGAAGAGCGGCGGGCGACTCGCCATCCTGGAATTCGCGCAAGTTCGCTGGCCGATTTTCGGCCCGCTTTTTCGCTTTTATTTTCGCCGCGTCCTGCCGCGCATCGGTGCGTGGATCTCCGGAGTCGAAGGTCCTTACCGTTATCTGCCCGACTCGGTGGCGCAATTTCCGGAGCAAGAGGTTTTCGCGGAAAAGCTGCGCACGGCGGGCTTCCGCAACGTGAGCTATGTGAATTTTACGGGAGGCGTGGCCGCCCTGCACGTGGGCGAGAAGGAAGGGTAGCGCGGAGCTGTTTTGTAGGTCCGCGGCTTTCCCTTGCCCATCGGGGACTATAGGGGTTCTTCGCCCAAAAGGCGGGCTCAGAATGACAGCGCCGACGAGTTATTCCGCAACCTACGGGTGAGGGGGTTACTATAGACCAAACAAGTGTTCCAAACGGCACAGACAATGCGTCAGCTTGCCTGTATAAAAAGGGTGGGTCACCGCAGGTTAGGTAGCTCGGAATCGGATAAGGAGATTTCAGATGAAGACCATCATGTGCTGTCTGGCGCTCGTCGCTATGGCGGTGTTCACCTCGGCCGCGTCCGCCCAGGAGCCAACCCTCACTTCCGTGAAAGCGAAGTTTGACACGACCACAGACCATAAGAAACAGGACACCAAACTGGATGTTTACCTCAAGAACCGAGACGGGCAGGAAGTCGGCAAGTCCGAAGGCAATGAAGGCCTTTGGGACAAACATTCCACCCACATCGTCATGTTACAGATCGAGGGCAACCCAACGAAAGCAGAAGTCGAGCACGGCAGCCTTTCCCTGACTTTCCACCCGAACGGAGGCAACACTTGGAAATTCAACTACAAAGTTACTCTCAAGTTCTCCGATGGTTCCTCGATCATGAAAAAAGTTTATGGCTGTGACTTGACTCAATACAACACCGCCCGGACGGATCCCCTTTAGTCATACCAGAGCAAGCGTAGCGCGGACGTCCGCGGTGTGATATCCGCGGCTTTTCGCGCCCGCCAGCGCTAGCCGATGCGGTTCACCTGAGATGAGCACTATTGACCGAACAGGTGTTCCGGAAGATACAGACGCCGCATCAGTTTGACCGTATAAAAGGAGTGGTTCATTAGCAGCTTAGCTAGCTCGGAACCAAAAAAAGGAGATTTCAGATGAAAAGAATCATGTCCTGCCTGGCGCTAGTCGCTTTGGCAGTGTTCACGTCAGCCGCGTTCGCCCAGGAGCCAACCCTCACTTCCGCGGAAGTGAAGTTTAACACGACCACCGACAATAAGGATCAAC
>JBEKAD010000470.1:0-4885 GCA_050018435.1 Terriglobia bacterium | reverse complement strand
GGTGCTTCGCACATTTTCAGGTGCAGTGGCGAGCCGAAGGTCCAGGGGAATCTGCGGTGAGGAGCCACCCCTACGAAATCAATCGTCGGTCGCGCAGAATCTCCTCCAGCCCGGTTCCATCTGGGGCAATGTCAAAGGGTTTCGTGACCGCGGACTGCGCACTCCGAATGTCTTTCAGGCCGTTGCCGGTAACCACCGCAAGAACGCGCGCCTTGTGTCCAATGATTCCCTCTTCCACCGCGCGGCCCACACCGGCAACTGCGGTGGCGGCGGCGGGTTCGGCAAAGATGCCGGTCAAGCGGCCGGCGCTGCGCATGGCTTCGAGAATTTCCTCGTCCTCCACATTGATCATTGTGCCGCCGGAGGCTTGAATGGCGAGCACCGCCTTTTTCCAATTGCGCGGCACGCCCACCGCGATGCTGTCGGCAATCGTCTGCGGTTCGAGGGGTTTCAGCGGCTCGCCACTGCGGAAAGCTGCGGTCACCGGCGCTGCGCCCGCCGCCTGCACACCCAGCATCTTGGGGGTGCGCTCAATGAGTCCCAGCGTCTTCATTTCGTGGAAGGCCTTCCACACGCCGGCGATGGAGCAGCCGTCGCCCACCGATACCGCCACCCAGTCAGGAACCTGCCAGTCAAGCTGCTCGCAGATTTCCAACCCCACGGTCTTCTTGCCCTCCACCAAGTAGGGATTGATGGCGCTATTTCTGTTGTACCAACCCCAGCGCTCGCAGGCGCGCTGGCACAACTGGAACGCGTCCTCGTAACTGCCGCGTACTCGCAAGACCGTGGCGCCGAAAATGAGCAGTTGTGTGACCTTGGGTTCGGGCGCGCGCTCGGGCACAAAAATGACGCTTCTCAACCCCAGAGACGCCGCCATTCCTGCCAGCGAGGAGGCCGCGTTCCCGGTGCTAGCACAGGCGATTATCTTCTGACGTTTCTCGCGCGCTTTGACCACACCCACAGCGCTCGCGCGGTCCTTCAACGACCCAGTGGGATTACGCCCGTCATCTTTGAGATACAGAGTCTTCAATCCCAAGTGCCGTGCCAGGGAATCCGCCCGCACCACCGGCGTCCACCCCACCGGAAGGCTCGGCAGCACGGCATCCTTGCGGATGGGCAACAACTCGCGGTATCGCCAGTGCGAGAATTCAGGGCGCTTGGCGAGGCTCCGGCGAGTCAGGCGCTTGGCAATCGCCGAGTAGTCGTATTGAACGTCAAGAATGCCGGTGATTCCACAAGCCGGGCACGTGTAGGGAACGCGCGTCGAATAGATCGCGCCGCAAAAAACGCATTGGAGTCCCGTTACGAATTCCACGTTAAGATCCCCGTCGCTCGAAAACATAGGTTACCCCCGTTTACGTTGCAAGCCAACGCAAATGGGGATCGCTGCAGAGAGACTCATCAACACAGCGCCAAAACTAAGAATTTCTTCTTCCCTCGCCCCCTTTGGGGGAGAGGGTAGTAGATTCAAAGAAACACGTCCCTTTCACCCAAAAGGGCGGGGGTAGAAATCTTCAGCATGAATTCCACGGCGTCATCTGCGGGAGGAATTCTGCCCCAGGTCGGGTGCGATTACATATAATAACTATTGCCCCCCAGGGCTGTGGAGGTAACCCTTAATGTTTCTGGACAAGTCCACGCTACAGGCGCTTCCCAAAGTTTTATTGCATGAGCATTTGGATGGCTCCCTACGTCCGCAGACTATCATTGAATTGGCCAAGGACGCCAAATATACCAAGCTGCCGACGGCCGATCCGGCGGCGCTGGCGGACTGGTTCTATCAGGGAGCCAATCGGGGGGACTTGGCCGGCTACCTGGGGGGCTTTGCCCACACCATCGCGGTAACCCAGACGGCTGAGGCGCTGGAGCGGGTCGCCTACGAACAGGCGGAGGATCTGAAGAATGATGGCGTGGCCTACTTTGAGACGCGGTTTGCTCCCGTTTTCCACACCAAAAAGGGGCTGACCAACATGGACGTGGTCTCTGCCGTGCTCAAAGGGTTGGGACGGGGACGAAGAGACTTCAAGATTCCGGCGGGATTGATCGTCTGTGCCATGCGCAATATGAAAATCTCCCTCGAGATGGCGGAACTTGCCGTGGATTTCCGCGACCGCGGAGTGGTGGGATTTGATCTGGCGGGTGAAGAGGGCGGTTATCCCCCAAAAAAACATGTCGACGCGTTCCATTATATCCAGCGGCAGAATTTCAATATTACCGTCCACGCGGGTGAGGGCTACGGAAAGGAGTCCATCTGGCAGGCCATCCAGTATTGCGGGGCGCATCGCATCGGCCACGGGACGCGGCTGATTGACGACATCGTCGTGGCGGACGGAGCAGGGGTGAGGTTAGGCGGGCTGGCTCAATTCGTCCTCGACAAGCGCATCCCCTTGGAAATCTGCCTTTCCAGCAACGTTCACACCGGCGCGATTCCGACTCTTGCCGAACACCCCTTCAAGGTGCTTTATCAACAACAGTTCCGGGTTACCCTCAACACCGACAATCGGCTGATGAGCCGCACCAGCATGAGCAACGAATTTCAGGTGGCAATGGACACGTTTGGCTTGGGTTTGGATGACTTCGAAAAGATTACCATCAATGCTATGAAGAGCTCCTTCCTCCCTTACGCGGAGCGCTGCCGCATCATCTATATCGTCATCAAACCAGGTTACGCCAGAATCCGTTACCCCGAGAATCTGCCTCCTGTCGTCGGGACTTAACAGGCTGCGAAAAAACGCTTCATTGCGGTAAGGGGGTTACCTCCGGCGCGCCGCAGGCGCCTTGGAGTGCGGTAGCGCCAGCTACCGCCTTTTCGGGATCGCGGTTCAAACGGGTAATTGCTACGGCGTGAGTGGAAGGCGGTCGGCGCTAACCCTTTTTGCGGATCGTATCGTAGGGTTGGGATGGTTGCGTGCGGGGAAGGCGGTAGCTAGCGCTACCGCACTCCAAGGCGGGCTGCGCCCGCTAGGTTTCCTGCGCGCATGATCTCAAACGACCCGCTTCTGGCCTTCCCGATTATTGCCGTGCTGCCGCGCCGCCCCTCAGAGAAGACTCTGATCAAACGGACGGGGAAAGATTTCCGCGAGGTCAAGGGTTTTCCGGAAGCCTTGCAGGTTGGCGAGAATGACTTCGATGTCGCCACAGAATTCCCAGAGGAGTTGCCGGCAAGCGCCGCAGGGTGAGGCCGGAGGCTCGCTCGAGGTCACGATAGCAATTTGCGTGAAGGTTCTTTCGCCCTCCGAGAGGGCCTTCCACAGTGCGACGCGTTCGGCGCATACCGTCAGGCCGTAAGTGGAGTTCTCGACGTTGCACCCCGTGTAGACCTTGCCACTCGAAGCCAGCAATGCTGCCCCCACTTTGTAGTGGGAGTAGCCGGCGCAGGCGTTCTCCCGCACCTCCACGGCGCGCGCGATGAGTTCTTCAGGATTCATGGCCGCTTACCCCCCTTTGCTGTAACGGCGGTTTCCGACCGCCGGCCGGCGCTCCCCGCCAAGGCGGGGCAGGCGCCGAGCGCCGCTACAATAATTGCGGCAGGACCGCATCGAGAAGATCTGCGAGGTGGCGCGAAGCGGCGCGCCCTGCGGCGAGCACCTCTTCGTGCGACAAGGGCTTTCCCGCCAGCCCCGCGGCGCGATTGGCAATCGTGGCGATGGCAAGCACGCGGCATTTCAACTGCCGGGCCGCCATCACTTCCGGCACGGTGGACATTCCCACCGCATCTGCGCCCATCCCCTTCAAGGCGCGGATTTCCGCCGGCGTCTCATACGTGGGACCGAGTAAGGAAGCGTACACGCCTTCGAAGCACGGCACGCGTAGCTTGCTCGCCGCTTTTCGCGTAATGCGGCGCAAGCAGGGATCGTAGGCCTCGGTCAAATCCACGAATTGCGCTCCCCAGCGCGGGTCGTGAACCCCCACGAGAGGATTCACTCCTTGCATGTGCAGGTGGTCGGAGAAAACCATGAAGCCACCGGGCTTTGACTTCGAGGCGATACCACCCGCGGCGCAGGTCAAGATGAAGGTCTCAACCCCCGCCAGCGCCAGGACGCGCACGGGAAACACCACGGTGGCCGGCGCATGACCTTCGTAACAGTGTAC
Organism: Terriglobia bacterium; assembly: GCA_050018435.1. Classification (GTDB taxonomy): domain Bacteria; phylum Acidobacteriota; class Terriglobia; order UBA7540; family UBA7540; genus Bog-366. The sequence goes on along the minus strand of JBEKAD010000470.1, from coordinate 793 downwards.
GCGACCTTCCAGAATGGCCACGGGAACACTTTTCCAGGTTCCCAGATGGAGGGTGCCGCCGTGTCCCTGCACTGTCGTTCCGGGAAAATGGGGGATGAGTTGGTAGGGAATTTGTACTTGCGTATCCGACCGGCCCACAACCTCATCCAATCCGGAACCGAGCGTGATGGCCACGCGCGGCGCGCAGCCGCGAGAGCGAATGTACTCAGCGGCTTGCTCCGCCTCTTCATAACCATGCGGCGAGCGGCGAGTGTTAAGTGATGTGCGACGAGCCATGGGTTTCACCATTTTGGATTTTAGATTTTGGATTTTGGATTCATGAACAGGTGCGCCCTCTCCTTCTTCAGTCCAAAGCGTACATCCCAAATCCACAATGGCTCCTCTATCAATAAAAGAGGGGAGCTACACTCAAAGGGCACACGTGATCTTAATCCAAAATCCAAAATCTAAAATCCAAAATCGCTATGCCAGCAGCAGCCCGGCGATAGCCGCCGCCAGATAATTGGCTAAAGTGCCCGCGAGGAGCGCTCGGAATCCCAGTCTGGCCAAGTCTTGCTTCCGCGTAGGAGCCAGGGCCCCGATGCCGCCGATTTGAATCCCGATCGAGGAGAAGTTGGCAAACCCGCAAAGAGCGAAAGTGGCAATCGTGAAAGAGCGCTCGGCGATGTGGGCCTTGAGCGGACCGAGCATGGAAAAGGCTACGAACTCATTCACCACCACTTTGGTTCCCATCAAGTTCCCGATCGTCGCGGCGTCCTTCCAAGGAACACCCAGCAGCCATGCCACAGGCGCC